>JBAYVM010000440.1:0-2868 GCA_041674645.1 Victivallaceae bacterium
AAGATTGAAGAATAAGTACCGACAAGCACACCTAACAACATTACCAGAACGAAATCGTTAATGGCGATACCGCCGCAGAAGAATAATACCACCAACACCATCAAAGTCGTTGCTGATGTCAACAATGTACGACTGAGGGTTTGATTAATACTGATATTGATAATTTCTTTATAAGACTTATTCTTAATCAATTTCAGGTCTTCGCGAATACGGTCGAAGATAACGATAGTATCGTTAATTGAATAACCGACAATCGTCAAGATTGCGGCAATCACCTGCAAAGAAATATCGCGGTCAAACATAACAAATATTCCCGTGCAAATAATTACGTCATGAATCAGCGCCAGAACGGCGGCAATTGCGTATGCGAATTCAAATCGGATGGAAACATAGATAACAATGCCAACAAATGACAGAATCAACGCCAGAATCGCCGATTTGCTGAATTCCATTCCGATAAGACCGCCGAGTGAAGATTCCTGACCGCCGCGCAAATTGGCTTTCGGAAATTTCTGATTGAGCAATTTAGCTATATCCGCTTTGGGACTTACCGCCTGTTTGCCTTCCTCCAGCTTGGCGTCGCCGCGAATCAGGATTTCCAGCTTGTGGTTGTCGCTGGCCGCCGCCACGTTTGTCTTATAAGAAACTTTAGTATCGACATATCCGGCATCAGCCAAAGCTTTTGTAATGTCAAGTTGCGGAACGCGTTCACTATAATCATAGTCAAACGTAATTTGCGTACCGCCGGTAAAGTCAACACTCAAAATATTTTGTCGTTGAATGCCGATAAATACCAGACTGGCAATTATCAATATTGCTGAAAATCCAAACGTAATGTGACGTTTTCCCAGGAAGTCAAAGCTGGGCTGTGATAATATCTTGTTCATCTTCATAGTTTTGAATGAGAACATCCGTTCAATGTAATCGAAGAACAAGCGGGTCAGGAACAGAGCGGAAAACATACTGGTGACAATACCAATACTCAAAGCCACCGCAAATCCTTTTACCGGACCAGTTCCCACCCACAACAGGATAACCGCAGTAAACAGTGTCGTCAAGTTGGAGTCAAGAATGGTGGTAAAGGCTTTACCATAGCCCAAGTCTATCGCATTCTGTAATCCTTTGCCTTTTTCCATTTCTTCGCGGATACGTTCAAAAATAAGCACATTAGCGTCAACCGCCATACCGATAGTCAAAATAATACCGGCAATACCCGGCAAAGTCAATGTGGCATCAAAAGCTGCCAGCGCTCCCAGTACCAAAACAAGATTTATTCCCAGAGCGGCGACCGCGACCAGACCGGCTCTCAAATAGTAGAATGTGATAAACAGCACTACTACCAGCATAGCTAAAATACCAGCCCAGATACCGTTAGTAACATTGTCCGCGCCCAGTGTCGGGTCAGTGTCGAAGATTGCTTTAACATTAATTTGAAACGGCAGGCTGCCGCTGACTAGAGCGTCGGAAATATTTTTTGACTCTTCATTAGAAAAATTGCCGGAGATTTCCGCGCTGCCATCCATGATTGCCTGTCTGATTGACGGTGCGCAGTAAAGTTTGCCATCGAGCACAATCGCCAGTTGGCGGTTGATGTTATCGGAAGTTACCCGACCGAATTGTTTAGCGCCGGCGGTGTCAAAACGCAGAATAATTTTTTTCTGTCCGAACTGATCATTAGTCGGAAACGCGTCAACAATGCCTCTACCGTCCATCAACCATCTGCGGTCAATAAAATAAGTACGGACAACCGGCTTGTTGCCTTTGCTGAACTCTGATATTTCCATTTTTTCATAACCGACCGGAGCAATGAAGTTTTTCGGATTGGCCAAATATTCATTTACCAGACGTTCATTTTCCGGGTGAACCAGACGGAAACGCAGTTTAGCGCTCATCTTAATGAGATTCAGCAGTTTTATTTTTTCTTCTTTTGAAACTACCGGCACTCGCAGCGAAACGTAATGGCCGCCAGCCGGAGAGATTTCCGCTTCAAAAATCTTCTGCCCTTCGAGTCTTTTTCTCAGAACTTCAATTGCAATATCGCGATAGCGGTTGAATTCATCAGAGAGCTTCTTTTCGGCATCCTTACTGGCATTTTTATCTTTACCATTGGAAGCTTCTTCCATTCTTTTAATAAACTCACCATCGGGAACCAGTTCGAGTAAAAACTCAACTCCGCCGTTAAGGTCAAGTCCGAGACGGATGGAGCTACTGGCCTTTTTTCTGACTAGACTGACAACATCACGATTATCGTTCAAGTCTTTGCCCTTTACGAGATCTTTTAGCGCGATTCCATCTTCATCAGCGGCCTGAAGCAGTGCCACCGACGGAAAAATATCTTTATTTACTTCCTGTTTTTTTCTGGCTTCAGTAATAAGTTTTACTGCCACCGGATCGTCAGATTTTTTTAGCACTGAACTGAAAGTTTTATAAAAATCTCTTGGCGTGAGCGGATAAATAGACAAGGCAAATACCGCCACCACTACAACAGCGATAACCGTCCTCAAAATCACCGGTCGTTTATTCATAATTACTGATTAATCCTTTAGTTTTTTGCGCAACAGGCAGTCGTGTCATTTTCGCCAAAGATACCGCTGACGCCACTTTTTGCCACTTCAACTTTTACTTTATCAGCAATTTCTACCATATAGGTTTTTTCTTTGACTTCATCAACGGTGCCACAGATACCGCCGGCTGTAACTACCCGGTCGCCTTTTTTAATGCTGTCAAGCATTGTCTGACGTTTCTGCGCCTGCTTCTTTTGTGACCTGATCATGAAGAAAATCATTACGCCGAAAATCACAATTATCGGCAACATGCCGACAAACGGGTTTTGAGCATTGGCGGCAGGTGTCGTTGCCGTTGCGGTTG
>JBAYVM010000441.1:0-2846 GCA_041674645.1 Victivallaceae bacterium
AATGGCAAATCACCAGTATAAAAAATTTGCAACTAATGCAAATGACGTGACAATTGCCACAATGAACGGCAGACAGGAAATTCATAAGCAGATTGCCGCGCTTCGTTCGCGAGGCGGTTGCTGGAAGAACATTCGACTGGTGGCAACGGCTGAGCATATAGGCACGCGTGAAGGCCGCCGCATAAAAGGAATTTACAAAGTCACTGATGAAGATGCGATTGCAGGGGTGCGTCATGACGATGCAGTCTGCCGGGCGAATTGCAAGCTTGACGTTCATGCGCTTAACCCTGAACATAACCAAGGAATAGAAAAAACAAAATTTACGACATTGCCTTACGACATTCCGTTGCGCGCGCTTATCAGCGCTGACGTTCCTAACCTCATGATGGCTGGACGTTGTATCAGTGGGGATTTTTATGCTCATTCAAGTTACCGGATGACTGGAGTGGCCGCGCCTCTGGGCGAGGCCGCCGGAGTTGCCGCCGCCATTGCGTCAAAACGCGGAATTAATCCGGCTCAGGTTCCTTTTGAAGAAATTAAGGCAAAACTGTAGATTTTAATATTTCTCCATGTGAGAAATAAGTTGTTTGCTCGACAAAAGGTCAGATTTTTTTTAATATCATAAAAAATAAGGAAGAAACAATGTTTCTCAAATCATTGACGGCTTCAGTAATGTTGTTATGCGCAACTCTCCAGGCGACAGAATTCAGTAATGGCGGCTTTGAGAAAAAGCTATATAAAGGACTGCCGACCAGCTGGGGCGGGAAAGCTATACTGAAAAATGGCGAAGTAAAACCTCCAGGCTCTAGTTTGGATGCGGCAGAGTTTAAGGAAGGAAAGCAAAGCTTAAAACTGGAGCTTTCGACCGAAGACAAGGTTATTATTCTGAATACAAAATTGGGCAAAGTGGTTCCGGAAAAAGTGTATGAAATATCTTTCTGGTGTCGCATCAGCGAAAATTGTCGGGTTGCCATACGCGAAGACCACATCATGTCAAATGGGAAATGTAATTCAAAGCTGTTTAAAAATTTCCAAATCATCAATGGTCCGACAGCCTGGAAAAAGTTCAGCGCCAAAGTTGCGGCGAAGAATGGCGACGACCAGTTGGGAGTCTCTGTTTTCATTGATAAAGGACCCGGCTCCGTCTGGCTGGATGGTTTTGATATCCAGGAATATGAAATCAACGCCGGAGATGAGGTCTCATTTCGGCTGACTCCTAATTTTTATACTCAGAACAATATTTTTTCTTTGCCCCGGCTGGCGCCGTTAATGCCGTATCTGACTTGCGCCAATAAAGCGCAGCACAAGTTTAAAAATCCACGCGTTATATTAGAACTGCCCGAGCAGATTCAGTTACTGAGTTGCGGCTATGATTCAACAGAGTACAAAACGGCAGAAAAATTCAACAAGAACGGGCAACCCTATGTGCGATATGAGTACACTATGGGGGTGCCTAAAAGCGTAATGCGCACTCCTGACTTCTCCAAAACTACGTTCAACTCGGTAATTCCTCTACTGTTCACCGATGCTGTCGCGTCAGAAAAAGTCTATAAATGTTTTATTGCCTATAAAGATGATACATTGACTTGCTCGCCGTCAGAATTTGGCATTCGCATCACGGATAAAATCATACAAACAGCAACGCCAAAAGAATTCTCCACCGGGATTCATTGCGGCTCCAGTGTAGAATACAACGGCGACCCGCTGAAAAAATTCATGATGTTTTACAAAGACTGTGGATTTAATAATATATTCCTGCCGGAAACGCTGCGTGCTGGCGGCATCACTGAGCAAGGTATGCAACGTGATCCAGCGCCGGTTTATGACGCAGCCAGAGAACAAGGGTTGGCAACTTATCTCTCAACCAACTGCCTGATTAATGCCTATATGTTAAGATACACTCGTGCGACAGTTTAGGCGCCGGACTCAGTGAAAATTAAAAATGCGTTAGGCGTAATAGACAAAAATTCTTTTGACCCAGCCTATATCAGCCGCAAGGGTGAATGGTATGTTCAAGGAGTAAATCAAGTTGTCGAAAACGCGATACGACTTAATGCCACCGGCATCTGGATAAACTGGGAACCATGGATGTTCATCGGCAAGAAAGGCAGCTTTACCGAACTTTCACTTAAAGATTTCGCTAAGTTCGCCCAATTGCCGGAGCAGGAAGTATTGAGTACTCCGCCAATGGAACTGGTCAGAAAATATCAGGAAAAACTCTATTTATTCCAATCCTGGCAGTGCGATGCGGCAATGAAAGCGTTAATGGAAATTATCCAAAAACGCAGTCAGGAATTAAAACACCAGCTCGACGTAATTATCTGCACCGGCTCTATCTTTTTCAAGGATGTTAATGCTCCTGACGGTTACCCCGCCTACCGGCAGACATTCATGACCGAACAATGGATGAAAAATTTCAGCATGGTTTCATCATGGTACTATCTCTATTTTACGTCTGATGATTACGCTGATCCTAAACTGAAAGAATTGATTGATGCAGGATTTCGGATACCGGAAACCAAGGTTCTGCAACCAGCAAGCCACGCTGCAACTTTAGAAAACGTTGAGGAAATGACCGAATTTATTCATAAACTGTGTGCGTCACAAGGCCGTAAGGCGACCAAATATATTCATCTTTCGCAAAACATCCAATGCGGAAACTGGGTCGTCACCCCGGCTGAAATAAAAATTCAGATGTTGGCCGCGTTTCTCGGAGGCGCGGACGGAATTGATTTGTATTATTTTCCATCGGGTTATGACGGGGAATACTGGCGGAACGCAACCGAAGCCAACGCGCAAATCGCTAGGTTCGAAGACTTTGTGCGGAAAGGGAAAAAGCTGAGTTC
>JBAYVM010000442.1:0-2800 GCA_041674645.1 Victivallaceae bacterium
CATTTGCAAGAGTAAACGCACAACAAAAATCAATGGCGTGTCTTGCTTTTCCCTTTTGTAAGAGTAAACGCACAATACCTCCGTTCAAATCTGGAAGTTGTGCGTTTACTTTTTCAATTGACCTAAATAAAAATATTGGTATATTATGGTCTGGCATCGTTGTTCAGGGCAAAAAAAAAGAGCTTTATTCAAGCTCTTTCATGCGTAATGTTCCAGAAAAATTACTTTTTCTTTTTGGAGAGAATCGCGCGGACTTTCGCCTTGCAACGTTCAAGATATGATTTGCGGCGTTGTCTTTTTTCAATTTTATTAAACTGTTGACCCATGTTATGCTCCTTAAACAATAGTTTGTTAAATGCAAGACATGAATGTAGTCTATATGCGGTTAAATTCAAATAATTATTTTCAAATATGACTGAAAAAAGATTTTCTTTAACGTTAATAACCGCTATTTTACTTTTATGTCCGAAAAAACGTAAATTATACCAAAGGTTTAATATGTTTCACTGTAAACTGTCTGGCAAGCGCATTTTTGCTTTAGTTATGATGTTTTCGATGATGTTTTCCGGAATGGCGGCTGACGCGGTCAAGCTGTTATTGAACCGGGATGAAACGCTGAAAGCCGCCGCGAAAGTTGACCTGAAAAATTATCCGGACGGGGATGTGGTTCTGGTAAGCGATTATGAGCAGGTGCGGTATAATCCGGATGGCACTTCGGTAACGATTGATGAAGAATATGAGAAAGTGCTGACGGAAAAAGGTAAGCGGGACAGTCGGGCGATGGAACTGCATTTTACGCTTCCTTATGAAACGATCAAAGTGCTGTTGCTGGAAATTGTTAAGCCGGACGGGAAAATTATCCCCATCGATATTGCCAAAAATTCCAAGGAGATGATAAGTTCCGGTCAAATGAGCGCCAATATTTATGATCCGAACAGCAAAATTCTAAGTGTGGCGGTTCCGGGGTTGGAAATCGGTGACATGGTGCACATGATTACCCGTCGGGACGGGGTGAAATCCCGGATTCGTGATACCTGGTGTGATTTTTTCGTGCTGCAGGCGGACAAACCGATTGTCAAATATATCGTTGAAGTTAATGCGCCGGCGACAAAACCGTTGAAAAAGATTTTGATTAAGGATGAAGTCAAGGGAGCCATCACATTTACTGAAAACAGGATTGATGACCGGATTCTATATAAATGGGAAGCTCGCAATATTCCGATGATTTTTACTGAGCCGGATATGCCGCCTTATTATATGTATGTGCAGCGGTTGCTGGTGAGTACCGTCGCGGACTGGAAAGAAATTTCGCAATGGTACTGGAATCTGTCGAAGCCGCATCTGGACAAAGTTACTCCGGGAATGCGTCAGGAAGTTGAGGCGTTGACGAAAGGGTTGAAAACCCAGACAGAAAAAATAAACGCGATTTTTCAGTTTGTTTCCAAGAAAATCCGTTACATGGGAATAACTTCTGAGACGGAAGCTCCGGGCTACGAACCGCATGATGTGGATATTACGTTTAATAACCGTTATGGCGTCTGCCGGGATAAAGCGGCGTTGCTGACGGCAATGTTGCGTCTGGCCGGAATCAATGCTTATCCGGTGTTGTTCTATGTTGGACCGAAAAAAGATGTTGAAGTTCCGAACAACTATTTTAATCACGCCATTTGCAGCGTGGATACTGGTGACGGCAAGTATATTTTGATGGATCCGACCGATGAGACCACCACCCGGTTATTGCCGTCTTATCTGTGTGACAAGAGTTATCTGGTGGCCAGGCCGGAAGGTGAAGACTTGAAAACTTCACCGGTTATTCCGGCGGGTGAAAATATGGCGAAAGTAAAAACGACCGGCGGGATTGATCGGGAAGGAACTTTGACCGCGACTACCGTGATTGATTTTCAAGGGATTAATGACGGGGTGTACCGCGGAGCGTTTTCGCGTTGGGAACCGGATTATCTCCGGCAGTTTTTCGCTTCAAAAATTAAAGTGGCGGTGCCTGGCGCAGTTCTCGGTGAACTGAAAATTCATCCGGAAGATTTACGGGATATGAGTAAACCATTGCAGGTTGAACTTAAATTTAAAGTCGCGGATTTTCTGATTAACGGCGGCGAAAATGTCTGTTTTTCTCCACCGTGGCTCAGCGCGGATTTGGGCGTGGTTAATTTTGTTCTCCAGGCTACCGGACTGGAAAAACGCAAGTTTCCATTGCAAATATTTTCCACTTGCGGAACGTCTGAGGAATTTCAACTGACACTGCCACCCGGATATCAGGTGGCTGCGCTGCCCGGTTACAGTCCGGTCAAGACGGGAACTTTGGACTGGATTAGAAATATTTCCGCCAACAGTAATGAAGTTAGCGGACGCAGTGAGTTTTTAATTAATACTCTGGAGTTTTCTTCACCGGAATATCTCAAACTGAAGCAGACCTTGAAGAAAATTGAGTTTGAACAACGCAAAATGTTGGTTTTGAAAAAAGATTTCGCCGACGTGAAACAACTGGCATTGTTATTTCCCGCCGCCGATACGGTAACTATAAATAAAGAAGTTACTTTTGAACTTAAAAGTCCTGGCGAATGGGCTTCCGTTGAGAAAACTGCCAAAAAAATACTTACTTACGGCGGCTTGAAGAAAAATTCTGAATTGAAAATACATTATAATCCTGCGTGGGAAAAAGTAGAGATAAAAGCGGTGGCAGTGGTCAGCCCGGACGGTAAGATTTCTAAACTGGCGGCGAATGAAGTAAATATCATGGACGCTGGCTGGGTGGGTTCGGCGCCGCGTTATCCGGCGGAAAAAA
>JBAYVM010000443.1:0-2789 GCA_041674645.1 Victivallaceae bacterium
CTCCCATCGTTCGCGGAAGCGCACAGGTCAAATACTTCAATGAGAATGCTCCCGCGAGTGTCATTGGCTCGGCAGTCACCTACTTCTCCACGCGCAACAACAGCGTGGCCAAGGGACGGCTGTTTACTGAAGGCGAGGTCATTCACGGCGCTCGGGTTGCGGTCATTGGACCCGACCTGGCGAAACTGCTCTTCGGCGACAATGAGCCAGTTGGCGAAACCGTAAAAATCCAGAGCATCAATTTTGCAATTGTCGGAGTGCTTAAAGAAAAAGGCGACGGTGACCGTGATAATATCGATGAAGCGATAATTGTCCCTTATAATGTGGCAATGAAACGATTGTTTGGCGAGATATACTTAAAGGACATTGATGTATGCGCTGAAGAAGGGGCTGATATGACCCTGGTGGAAAACGAGCTTTTGAAGCTCTTCCGTACGCGCCATTGTGTCGCAGACGGGGATGATGACGACATCCGAATCTTCAACCAGGCAGAACAGATTGAGGCCGCTTCTAATGTTGGACAAACTTTCACGATGCTGCTTGGTGGAATTGCCGGCATATCACTTTTTGTGGGTGGCATTGGTATTATGAATATAATGCTGGTTACCGTCAAAGAACGAACTCGCGAGATTGGAATCCGTAAGGCGGTGGGAGCTCGTAATCGACATATCCTGTTACAATTTCTTTTGGAAGCCATCCTGATTAGTGGCTTAGGCGGACTATTTGGCATTGCCGTTGGTTTTGCCGCCGCTCACGGCATTGCCAACATGACAGAGTTTACTCCGATTATAAAGGTGAATACGATTATTCTGTCTCTCTCAGTAAGTGCAGGCGTAGGAATATTCTTCGGATATTATCCAGCTAAACTGGCGGCTAAACTGGACCCGATTGTCGCATTACGGTATGAATAAAATTTGACATCACAGAAATGAAATCGACAAGTTTGTCAGTGTCAAACACCGCTTTTTTAACCTCGATAATCATTTAGTGAATCTTCAGCGAGTTTTTCTTTCTGACTCATTCGATTCGTTAAAATGCTTTTACCGGTATAGCACAAAACTTTAATTTTTGTGTTTCCACGCAATATTATCAAGTTCAAAAAACACCAATGTCACTTCCGGCAATCTGTGAAACGCAAAGAACGTCTACAACCACGAAAACGCTTTCTCTAGGTGTGTTTATCCTCATAATTTAGTTCAATTTTTATTTTTAATGCAAGATTATTCATTCAGGGAAAAGGCATTTAAAAAAAGCGCAAGTCAGTTTTTTAGCAGGCTCTGATTGTATTTAAGAACACCCTCAGTAATGCCTTTTACAATAATATTCTGATACCAGTCAGAGGACAATTTTTTCTCTTCTACGCGGTTGGAGAGGAATCCCATCTCTATCAGGATTGCCGGACATGCAACATTTTTTATAACATAAAATCTGGCTCTTTTCACGCCGCGGTCTTCCGCGCTGGTGCGTTTTATCAGCGCCTTCTGCACTTCGAATGCCAGTTCAATATTATTTTTATCAAACCGGTTGCCGGGTTCCGCTTTGTAACTTGGTTTTTTTGAATGCGTAGATGCAGCTCCAACTGGGGTAACGCAAAAAGTTTCAATGCCGTTGACTTTAGAATCTGAGGCGATATTTGTGTGCAAAGATATGAAAATATCAGCTCCAGTCCGCCGGGCGTTTTCAACCCGTTGTTCCAAAGTCAGTGTTTGATCCCAGCCTCTGGTCAATATAACTTTATAACCGGCGCGCACCAACATTGTTTTCAACTTCTTTGACACAGATAAAACAATCTCTTTCTCTTTTTCATACTTCCCTTCGCCACCGTTATCCTTGCCACCATGTCCTGGATCTATCATGATTAATTTCATCTGGTGTTTATTCAAAACACTACTTCTCAACAGCGGATCGATGGTCTCCAGGAAATCCTTATAATTAAGGAATGACTGTATGCCTTTAGTAAACGGCGCGAACATCAAAGCAACTTTCACGTCGTTGACATACGCATATTTTTTATCCGGGAAAAACGTTATTTTGACATTATTTGAGGCCAGAACAGTGCGATCAGCCCAGATGTAGCAACGCATGTCATAATATCCGGCGACATCACGCAGGTACACATAACGCATACCCATGGCATTGGAATACCTGATTTTATTGCTTTGAGCGGAAACGTTTCCGGCAAAACCCGCAATCGCCACAACCCCTAAAACCAGGATCAATAATTTTATCTGTCTGCTACAGCGCATGACCGCCTTTCAAAAAAGTATTAAGAAATTAATGTAGTGATGTATTTCAGGATGTCAACCTTCAATTCTGGTTAACAAAGTCTTTCCCTGATAGGATTCCATCGGCGGATACATAGCATCAATATCATTGCCGACAGTAACCGATTCGACGAGCGAGCCATACACAAAACCTTTAGCCATCATCAATGCTTCTTTCCAGGGAAATCCGAGCGACAAAACAGCAGTCAATGCAGCGCTCAGCGTGCAACCGGTTCCGTGCGAAGCGCTGCAATCAGTAATCAACGGCGAGCTCAATTCGTATAATTTTCCGTCATAACAGACAACATCGTCGGCGACATTGCTACCTTTAGCAATCATGTGTCCAGTCTTTAAAATACAATTGCACGACCACTCGCGACTGCATTGCAAAGCGGCTTCCAGCATTGTTTCCCGTCCGGCTATTTTAATGCCGGTAAGGATTTCCGCTTCCGGAATATTCGGAGTAATCCATGTCGCCAGCGGCAGCAACTTATCTTTCAAACTGCGAATGGCATCCGGCTTCAG
>JBAYVM010000444.1:0-2783 GCA_041674645.1 Victivallaceae bacterium
ACGAAAGAACGCCGCAAAGTAGCTTGCGATCTCCGAGCGCAAATGGCCTCCCCGTCTCGGACGAAAAAAATATAAACGCAAAGCCGCAAAGACCGCAAAAAAAAGAAAAATTTCACCATTAAGGACATGAAGTAAATGAAGGGGGGAAGTTTAACCACGAAAGACGGGCAAGCGAGACAAGCAAGAAAAGTGGACAAGCAAGAAAAGTGAAAAGACTAACGTCGTCCGTCGTACGGACTTTGGAGTGCGGCGCCCCTGTGCCGCTTTGTTTTAACCACGGAAAAGGGAAACTTTAACCACGAATCTCACGAATTGCACGAAATGGTTTTGGAGGGCATCGCTCCGTCGATGCTTCTTTTTGCCGTAAAGCGTCTCATGTCTCCTTTTGCAATGTAGGTTAGTTGAGAATCCTGCCCACTTTTCTCGCTTTTCCACCTTCCAACTTTTGCATTTTAGAACTTTAGCTCTTCCCACTTCCCACTTTTCACTTTTCACTTCCCGCTTCCCGCTTAGCACTTCCCGCTTCGCACGTCCCACTTTTCACTTTTCACTTCCCACTTTTCACACCTGCGGTTGAAAATTTGACTTACGCTAATATCTTATGACCGTTTGAATTTTTGACGAAATTAAGGTTTCCTATGGACAATCAAAATATAACTCAGATGGAATTCGACCTGGATTCCACATTGGAAGAAAACGCGACGGATGACGGATATAAAACGTGGCAAAATTCGCAACAACAAATCTATGCACGGATCGCCGATGTCTGGCATTTGCCGCTTCACCGCAAAGTACGGGTGAAACTAAAATGGCGGCCGGATGAACTGAACGGCGTACTCACTCTCCGGGAAATCCCCGAAATTATGTCCACAAAATTTCCGCTTAAACTGCGCGTTGATTTCACCGACTTCGACAGCTCAGAAATAGAATACTGTAAACTAATTAGCTGAGAACCTGGAAAACTTTAGCCACGATTTTAAATAGGCTCGCAGCGCGAGCCCGTGAGCAGGAGCAGTCCCGCAATTGCGGGAAATTAAGTACGCCCTAAAGGCACGATTAGCCAGCGGCAGCGATTAGGATTGATTAACCACGAATCTCACGAATTGCACGAAAAGGGAAGTTCACCATTAAGGACATGAAGTAAATGAAGGTTTTATTTTGACGTGGCGTTTTACGAAAGAACGCCGCAAAGTAGCTTGCGATCTCCGAGCGCAAATGGCCTCCCCGTCTCGGACGAAAAAAATATAAACGCAAAGCCGCAAAGACCGCAAAAAAAGAAAAATTTCACCATTAAGGACATGAAGTAAATGAAGGGGGGAAGTTTAACCACGAAAGACGGGCAAGCGAGACAAGCAAGAAAAGTGAAAAGACTAACGCCGTCCGTCGTACGGACTTTGGAGTGCGGCGCTCCTGTGCCGCTTTGTTTTAACCCCGGAAAAGGGAAACTTTAACCACGAATCTCACGAATTGCACGAAATGGTTTTGGAGGGCATCGCTCCGTCGATGCTTCTTTTTGCCGCAAAGCGTCTCATGTCTCCTGCCTCCTTTTGCAATGTAGGTTAGTTGAGAATCTTGCCCACTTTTCTCGCTTCCCCACCTTCCAACTTTTGCATTTTAGAACTTTAGCTCTTCCGAACTTTAGAACTTCCCCGTTTCCCACTTCCCGCTTAGCACTTCCCACTTCCCACTTCCCACTTTTCACTTTTCACTTTTCACTTTTCACTTCCCACTTAGCACCTAGCACTTAACACTTCCGCATTTTAGAACTTTAGAACTTCCGAACTTCCGAACTTCCGAACTTCCGAACTTCCCCGACTTGCTCACTTCTCCGAATGATACAACGCTTCCAACTTGCACGGATTACAGTAAATGTAAAAATCTTTTAACTGCTTTCGGATTTTTAGCTTCTGCTGACAACCGGGGCATTTATGATCTATTGGAGTGTTTTTGCCACATCCCAGGCAGTGCCAGTAATAATTTTTATACTTTTCTCCCCAGCGAATAGTAACATTACCTTTGCATTCCGGGCAATGAAGCAACGCGTGGATTTTTTCTTCTTTTTCCGGCGGTTGGGTGTTCGCATATTTGGCGGGCTCTTCTTTTACTGTCGATTCAACCGGTTTATCAGGAATAGGAGAATATTTTGACCTGGACTTTTCGACTGGAGGCGGGATGGCCTGTGCAGGTTGTTTTTGTTTCGCTTGTAACGGTTCATGTTGCTCAAGTAAAAAATCTTTGACTCGTATGGTTTCTTCCAAAGACAGCTTCCACGGAGGCTCTTCTTTTGAAAATAAACGGTTTCTTTTTTTATACTCTGAAAGTATTTGACAAATACGGTCGGTTATTAAATCCGCCTTGACAACAATATTTTGGTAAGGGTCATTTTTCAGTGGGCGTTCAATTTTTATACATTGATTGGAAATTGCAACCAGAAAGTCTTTTTGCATTGAACCGAATCTTTTTTGTAATCCCAATAATTTGCCCCGCAATTTTTCACAATTTTCACTTAATAATGCTTTTACTGCATCACCTTGTCTTTCGGCTTGTTTTACCGGGTTGTCCATGCTTGTCCATGAATTGTTCCACAGCCGGTTCCACTCTTCATGCTCATTATATTTTACTTTTGAAGAAACACTTTTACTTTCCACAATAATTATGCCGAATTCGTGAACTATAAGATGATCAATTTGCGTGTAATCGCCAAGTCGGCTGAAGCGTAAATTGTTTATTACAAAAATATTTTTATCTGCGTGAAACTTGTGTTTCAAATAATATGCAATCTG
>JBAYVM010000445.1:0-2779 GCA_041674645.1 Victivallaceae bacterium
ACCCGTCCGGATTCACGAGCAATCGTTGAACCGACCACGTTGCAAATCGCCGCAATTTCCGCGCCTTTATTGGACGCTTCCCGGATTGCCGCCAGCGTATCGGCGGTTTCGCCGGACTGACTTATCGGAATTACCAGTGAATAAGGATTTAAAATCGGATTGCGATAACGGAATTCCGCAGCCTGTTCCACTTCCGCAGGAATCCCGGCAATGTCTTCAAAATAATATTCTCCCACCATTCCGGCATGCATGCTGGTTCCGCAGGCGGGAATAATAATCCGGTTTACCAGCGCCAACTCGCGCGGTGAAAAATTCAAGCCGGACAACGCA
This sequence comes from Victivallaceae bacterium, assembly GCA_041674645.1. GTDB lineage: Bacteria > Verrucomicrobiota > Lentisphaeria > Victivallales > Victivallaceae > JBAYVM01. The sequence continues at coordinate 331 of JBAYVM010000445.1, forward strand.
GCCGTGGCGGTACTACGGTCAAGCCGTCCGCGAATGGAATTGGCTACCGCATCCGGTTGTTCAAAAATCTCTTTCAGCATAAAATGGTCGTAGCCGCTCTTTTCCGCCGCTCCGGCATCCCAGTCAATATGAGCGATTTCGCGCTGCACCGGAACGTTTTCCAAACTGCGAATGTCAATGCTTTCCGGAGTGATTACCGCCAAATCATCATCGTTCAGAAAAATAACTCTTTTCGTGTAAGCGGCCAGGGCGGCAATATCGCTGGCCACCATCGTTTCAGAAACACCAACGCCGATAACAATCGGACTGCCGCGCCGTGCGACAATAATTGTGTCTGGAAGATCAGCAGACAGAACCGCCAGCCCGAAAGTGCCTTTCACCTGCTTTAACGCCGCCGCAACTGCCTGCAGCAAATCGCCTTCATTACAGGCGGCAATCAAATGCGCCAGCACTTCGCTATCAGTTTCAGATTTAAACTCACAGCCTTTCTGCTGCAAATGTTTTTTCAAGTCAGAGTAATTATCAATAATGCCATTGTGAACAATCGCCAACCGCCCGGACTGGTCGAAATGCGGATGAGCGTTAACAGTGGACGGTTCGCCATGAGTAGCCCAGCGGGTGTGAGCAATTCCGCAAGTTGCCGGACATGGTCTCCCCGGCCAAAGTTCCGCAACTTCCGCTTCAAGAAACGCAACTTTGCCTTTGGCTTTGACGATTTTCAGCCCGTCTCCGTCCTGAACCGCCAGCCCTGCCGAATCATAACCACGATATTCCAACCGCTTTAAACCGTCGATTAAGATCTCAGAACACGAACGTTTTCCTGTATAACCTACTATTCCGCACATATTTACAATCCCGATAAAATGTTTTTATTCATAAAACAAAAATCACATAAAAGATAAGCTTGATAAGCTAAGTTTCAACCTTTTTTTCAGATATATCCGAAAAGAAAAAAAACTGTTTGCAAAAAGCCAAATTAAGGTTATATTCAGCTATTTAACGCTTATAAAAACTGATTCAGCTATACTGAAAGGAATAGATAACAAAATGACCAAAGATGAAGTAAGAGACGCAATCATCGAGATCATTAACGACATACTGCCGGAAGGTGATTGTTCAGCAGTGAATCCTGATGAGAAACTCCGGGATCAATTGGACCTCGATTCGATGGACTTTCTGGATATAGTTATGGAACTTAGAAAACAGTATAAAATTCAGATTCCTGAAGAAGATTATCCGAAACTGGCCAGCCTCAGCAGTTGCATTGAGTATCTGAGTCCGAAAATGCAGGACATTTAGTCCGGACATATTCACTGGCGCTCGTTAAGAGCGCTTTTTTTTTGCGCCCGGCAAAGATACCGGCAGGGAAAACTACCCTGACTAAAGAGAAATACATTATGAAAACAATCAAACCGGTATCCAATAGACATAAGCCTCAGGGCATGACTATTATTTATGAAGACATTGATGTCATTGTCATTGATAAAAGCTCGGGACTGCTGACCGTTGAAGCAAATTATGAAAGAGAGAAGACCGCGCATAACATTCTGACCAACTACATCCGCAAAGGCGACAGTCGTTCAAACAAACAACTTTTTGTCGTTCACCGGCTGGATCGCGACACTTCCGGATTGCTCGTGTTCGCCAAAAGTGAACGCGCCTGGCAGCATCTTAAAGAACAATGGAAAACGGTCAAAAAAATCTACATCGCCGTGGTTCATGGAATATTAACGGAAAAAAGCGGAACCATCACCTCATATCTGGCAGAAAATGATGACTATGAAGTTTCATCGGTCAAGAATCCTGAACACGGAAAACTGGCCATAACCAATTATAAAGTCATAAAAGAATCTGAAAAATTCAGCGCTCTGGAAATTGATTTGCAGACCGGCAAAAAAAACCAGATTCGCGTTCATTTATTCGAACACGGCCATCCAATCGTCAATGATGATAAATACAGCAATATCAAAAAAACCGGCCAACGCCTGGCTCTTCACGCCCGGTCATTGACCTTTAATCATCCGCACAGCGGAAAAAGAATGACCTTCGAAGCCGAAGTTCCAGCCTGCTTCGAAAGCTATTTCACCACAACCGATAACCGTTAATCGCATTTTACGCCATGCGGTAAACAATAGTTGACATTTTTTTGTGTGGCAGCAACGATTACAAAACTTTAGTTTTTGTGTTTTCGCGCAATAACCCATTGTTTTGTCCACCTCTGCATTGCTTTTTACTCCTGCTTTTTATTAAGACTCAAATATAATTTTTCACGCAATATTATCAAGTTCCAGGACTCGGTAAAAGTGTTTAATTGAACGCCCGTTTTTGCGTTTACATAAAGACCAGCCATGTCCAGATATCAACCTGTTTTACAGAATAAAGAAACCGACACCGGAGGTGTCAAACGTTTGTAGCCCAACGAAAATAGAATGTTCGACTCCTGCGGAGT
>JBAYVM010000446.1:0-2767 GCA_041674645.1 Victivallaceae bacterium
ATTCAAAGTAAACCGCATAATTATCGGCGAGCTCATAAACACTAAAATCAATGCCGCCAACATAATCAGCCCGCAAATGATTCTGATTATTCTGAAACTTTTAAATAACATCAGGCAAGAGTTATCCGTTTTACATTAAGTTTATCCAAGTTCATCGTACCCAGCTTAAGTTCTTCGCCACATTTCAAATGGCCTATTTTCTCCGGGCTGAGTCCAATCAACGGACATGCGGCTGTATCTACCGCAACAATATCAGTTGACATCAACAATGTTTTCAAATTCAAAACATCGTCTAAATTCTTACCCCGCGGTCCGTGGGCTTTCATTGCATTAAACGCATCAACAATATTCAAATCCGGTTTCCGGTAAGTAACAGAATCAGCAATGCACTGCTGTAAGTCGTTACCATGAAAATATCTGCGGTCCCAGACAATTCCCATAAGGTTTTTCATTGCTCCAGTCAAAATAGCGCCACCATGATTTTTCAAAACCGGAACATTAATAAAAACGTCGCAGTCAATAATGTTTTTATGTATTTGAGCGGTTTTCAACCGTTTGCCCTGCGGAAGCGTCACTTCTTTATATTCAGATTTTGAATGTCCTGGCAGAACTTTTGCGCCAGCGGATTTCGCGGCTTCGCTGATTCCACTCAGGCGATAACAATCTTTCCAGTTGTTGCAAGTATGATCAAAAACCCATACCTCAGACGCACCAGCGGAAAAACAACTTTCTACAATCCGTTTAATCAATTCCGGATTGGTAGTAGCGGCATATTCCGGAGTTTTTGCCCAGCCAATATTCGGCTTTATCGCAACCTTCTGACCTTTTTTCACAAATGCCGACATTCCGCCTAATTCGGCGATGCCTTTATCGAACATTTCAGCCGGAGTTCCGCCATTGACAATCACCAAATCACATTTCCCGCTTCCGGCGGTCTTGCTTGCGGTCTCAGCACCCGGCAGGCTTAAAGCTGCAACACTCACTACTCCGGTCACTGCTGCTGTCTTCAAAAAGTCGCGGCGTTCCATACATCACCTCCGTGATAAAAGATTCAAGTTTCTTGCATTTAAACTTTAACGATATATTCTATATATTTATAGTATTTAAAAACGTAATTGCAACAGGTTTTATCAGCCTGTCCTAAAAAAAGGGTTAAATATCATGATTGGCTGGCAAGAGCTTATGGTCATATTCTTCATTGTGCTGCTGCTTTTTGGAGCAAAGCGCATTCCTGAAATCGCGCGTTCTCTCGGCATTGCCACTCGCGAATTTAAAAAAGCTAAAGATCAGATTGTGAAAGACTCTCAAGAAATGATGGATGCCGCAGAAAAACACGCCGAAGCGGAAGAGAAGAAATCAGACGTAAAACCTGAAAATAAAAAATCCTAATAACAAATGCCTGCAACGGAAGACCCGGTAAAAAATAAAACATTCTTCGATCACCTGGAAGACCTGCGAAGAGTGGCGTTAAAAGTTTTAATTTGCCTTTTTATTGTGCTCCCGCTATCGTTCTATCTTGCCACCCCGGCGGTGAATTTTCTATTAAAACACTGTTGTCCGCCAGGATTTAATCTGCGATATTTTTCTCCCATGGAACCACTGCTGGTTCAAATAAAAATCGCTCTTATGCTCTCATTGTTTATTGGACTGCCTTACATCGCCTATCAGTTATGGAGCTTTATTGTTCCCGGACTTTATCAACATGAACGTTTCTGGCTGGGGCGGCTGTCGATTATCAGTTGGATTCTATTTGTAACAGGAATAGGGTTTTGCTACCTGTTTGTTCTACCAGCAATGATGAAATTCTCTTTGAGCATGGAAACAACCTACCTCCAAGCTTCAATCGGAATTGATAACTTTATAATGCTGACCGGCTTAATGTTGCTTGGCTTCGGAATTATGTTTCAATTCCCACTCGTTATTTTCATGCTGGCAAAAACCGGATTGGTAAACCTGACAACATTAAAAAAACAACGCCCGGTCATTTTGGTGATAATACTTATTCTTTCCGCCATTCTCACCCCGCCGGACGTTTTCAGCCAGTTGATAATGGCTATCCCAACCTACCTGCTGTTCGAAATCAGTCTGTTACTGGCATCAATCTCCATCAAAAGTAAACCGGCTGAAATTATCAATAGCCACGACGCAGAGTCAGATGCAATTCCGCAACCGCCTGATGGAACTGACTCAACGGTTGTAAATGAAAATCAAGAAGCAGATTTCACTCCAGATCAAAGCCTTGAAATGTATGACCGCCACTACCGGAGAAAAAACCGGAAAATACGTTCGGCCAAAGGGCATCGCACTTCTCGCAAATAATTAAAACCGAAAAAAAACAATTCAATTATTTGACAACCCTATAATACTTGGCTATATTGCCAAATAACAAATACGACAGGATTTATTATGACCGAATCGGAAAAACCTTTTTTTGATGCGAAAGCGAAAGTTTTAAAAGCGCTTGGGCATCCAACAAGACTGTTTATGGTTGAAGAATTAGCTCGCGGCGAGCGTTGTGTGTGCGAATTAGTCAAACTCGTCGGGGCGGATTTTTCAACGGTATCAAAACATTTAACTTTGCTTAAGAATGCCGGTATAGTGCAAGACGACAAACGTGGACAAATGGTTTATTATACTTTAAAGGTTCCGTGCATATTGCGGTTTATGGACTGCATCGAGGCAGTAATCACCAGAGAACCCTGCAAATAACCAGTTTTTTATGATATATTTGGTTTAAACGGAAAATAACTAACATGAAAAAATCTAA
>JBAYVM010000447.1:0-2766 GCA_041674645.1 Victivallaceae bacterium
AAAGAGCATAAACAATACTTCGGCGCGCCAATCCTCTCTTCAGCGTCGCTCTGGAAAGGTGCAATCCCGCACTGGCTAAAACTTGCCATCTATCAGGAACGGCTTGAAATCATTTGCAATGAGCATAACCGGAATGAAGTCGATGGTTTGGCAGGTTATCCGGAAGCGGTAGCCGTCTTAATGACAGCGTCATTGCAGTCGCCTCTACAATACGACTGGACAAACATCTACACTTGGGTTGGCAGGGAAGTTTCCATCAAGTATCAGGGCAAATCCAAAGAAGATTTCAAAGGTGTCTGCGACATAGACGAACTTTCAAGCTATGAGAAAGACGAATTAAACCGGTTACTTGCCGACATTCGCCGAAATGTAATCAAACAACATTATTGAGGAGGTGATATAGAGCCCAAAACAAAGTTTCAGTATCTGAAAAATTAACAACAAACGGAGTTATTGAGATGAAAAAAAGTGACAATGTAAGTTCGACGAAAACCATAACAAGCAAGGCATCTAACAAAAATGAAACGTTAACCATGAACGTCATTAAAGCGGAAGAAATCCTCTGTGAATTTGACCGTAACACTTCGGAACAGGAAATTCAGGGCAGGGCAGTCAGTATCAAAGGCGTTGGCTTGATTCATTCAATCAAAATCCAGCCGATTGAACATGCAAACTTCAAGTACAAGGTTGTTGCCGGGCGCAAAAGTTTCATCGCCATGACACAGATTCTCGGCAAAACTGAATTCACAGTTCCATCGGAAGTATCGTTTATCGAAGGAGACGCTGAATTGATTGCGTTTGCTGAAAACGACGAGCGAACCAATCTGACGCTGGCAGAACAGATTGAGAAGCTATCCGGTCTTTCAGAAAAGTTTGGCATTGCGGAACTGGCAACGCATTTGAGCCATTCCCCACAGTGGATTGCCGCCAGAATCCGGCTTCAAGCATTGGCTGACTGTTGGAAGCAAGCCATAAAGGAAAATCGGTTTCCGCATTTTGTCATCGGTCATTATGAGACTGTCGCCAAATATCCGGAAGAGGTGCAACGGGCAGTTTTTGATTACTTCAGCAGCTACAATGCTGACAGTAAAATTCCGCTTGCCCAGTTTGACAAATACCTGGAGGACAATTTTACGTTCCTCTTGAAAAATGCTCCCTGGAATAAGGACGGCAGTTATCAGGGTTGCGGCGAATGTCTGGCCTGTATTGACCGTAAGAATAACGGATTCCTGTTCGATGATATGAATGATTACAGCAAGGCCAGATGTCAGAACCGGCAATTCTATCTGGAAAAGCTCCATGCGTTTATCGCGGAGAAAGTAGAAAAGATCCGGCAGGATGAACCGGAGACATTGTTGATTTCGCAGTCGCGTGAATATCCGGAAGGCTTTCCATTGGATACCGAGGAGGTCTATCCGTCTCACGCCTGGACTCAGGTTTCAAAAAAGAAAGGCGGGCAACGGGCATTCATTGTTTGTGGGCCTCAAGCCGGAAATATTACTCATGTTAAGATTGAAGATTATTACCAGAAGCAACAGGAGGCAAGGGCGAATTCCTTGTCAGGAAATGAACCGGAAACGACAGAAGAGAAACGGCCAAGTACGCTTTCCGAGAGGAAAGAACGCAAACATCGTCAACGGCAGCGACATTGCATTGATGCTTTGATTGCGTATCTGGAGAAGTTTGAATATCAAATTCCTGACCGGAATACAATTTTCAAACTTATCGCCTGTCTTGGAGTAGATTCCGTCTTTAGCGGCAACTGGGGCAAAGATACTCCCAAAGAAGGTATTGCCTCCTATCCGCTGGTTGATGAAGAATCCCTTGATGCGGAAGTATGGAAGAAGTTGACCTGTAATCTCGTCAATGAGTTGAAGCAATGTCAATCCGGTTCAGTCGAAGCAAAATGGATTGAAGCGGAAACTCTTTCGCCAATCGTCGGGTTCGACTTGGAGAAAGCTTTCACCGAAGCCGTCGAAGAGCTCCCCGATCCAAAAGCCTGGCAGGAACTAGAAAAAAAAGAACAACAACTTGCGGAGCAGGAAACTACCGCAGCGTAAAAAAACAGTCCTGCGCTTCTTTAATGGAGCGCAGGATTAAATTTCAGTCGGGGAATTAATCTTCGCCGAATATTTTTGCTTGATTTTATGGGCGGATAGAGTATCTTAACGGACTGATGTTGACGGATTAAAAATTATTTTTATGAGGAGGATATATGGAAGATTTGAATGTTAAGCCAGCGTATAAACAGGTAATTGCCGTGTGGTGGAGATTCTTCTGGAGAACCGCCCTGCTGCAAATCATTCTGCTGGTCGCCGGAGGGTTCGTGATAAATTACCTGAGCAAAATCAATCCCGCGTTAAGTTTACTCTATGTTTATATCTATCATGCTATGGTGATAACGCTCATTCCGTTACTGGTATTCTGGGCGGTATTCGGCAGAAAGCCCCGCAAATCTTCACTGATTCTCGTGCCGATGGCAGTTAAGCGTAATTCTCAGAATCCTAAAGAAATGCAAGTAGGATTTTTTCGTTTGCTGTTATCCTGGTGGAGCTATATTTGGCGATATTCAGCGCTCGTAATTTTTTCAGTGATTGCCATTAAACAAGGCTTGATGCTTGCCGGAGTAAACTTCGCGCAAGGCTTGTTCCCGCCAAAATGGCAGATGTTGTGCCTGAACACGATATGCATTCCGGTGTCGCTGCTTGTTTTCATCATCCTGATGCGACGCAAGGCAAAACGCCGCACATTTGATGTTGTTCAGAC
>JBAYVM010000448.1:0-2766 GCA_041674645.1 Victivallaceae bacterium
CGAAGTCACCTCCAACACCAACTTGACCGATTTTCAGGCGCGCCGCCTGAATATCAAGTTTAAGGACAAAGACGGCAACAAGGATTTCGTTCATACAATCAGCGCCACCGCAGTCACTGACCGCGTGGCAATTGCCATTCTCGAAAACAATCAGCAACCTGACGGTTCTGTAATCATTCCTGAAGTCCTCCGTCCATTGACCGGCTTCGACATAATCGAACCAGTCAAATAATCCGCCGAAACCAATCCAGCCGGGGCACAAACGCCCCGGCTTTTTTTATTGCAGGAATTGTGGCATGCTTATCCCCTGGGAACGCCACTCTCCGCAGTGGCATCATGTTACATGAATGGATTTTAATCCATCAACCATCCGTTCACGGCATATACAGTTAAACTTTTATGATAGTTTATGCCATACAAAAGAGTGGCAACTATCTTTTGAAACATGCCTGAATTGGCCTTACAGAAAATATTGCACTGGAATAAAGATATTCTTGGAACTATGTTTGAAGTTACAACCCATTAGCGTACATTATTTCCGCTACAGCAACCCAGGAAATATTATGACAACATTGACCGTTACTGAGGCAAGAAAGCAACTTTTCACTCTTGTCGATGATGTGTATGAATCACATGAGCCAATACAAATTTCAGGCAAACGCCATTCAGCTGTCCTCATTTCCGAGGATGACTGGAGATCAATTCAAGAAACATTATACTTAGTTTCCATACCCGGTATGCGTGAATCAATTATCGAAGGACTTAAAACTCCGGTAGAAAAATGCAGCAAGGCGATTAAGTGGTGAGCTGGAAATTTGCTTTACAGTACTCAGCGTCTAATTGAACGCCAGTTTTTCTGTAATTCAACTGGCAGCATATTTCATTATCCCGACGGGATAACACGTTTATAGAATAATAAGGCAAAAAAATCTGCGACTCCGCAGGAGTCGAACATTCTATTTTCGTTGGACTACAAACGTTTGACACCTCCGGTGTCAGTTTCTATATCCTGTAAAATTAGTTAATGACTGACATTTAGACGTTCAATTAGACACATTTACTGAGCTCTAAAAAACGGAACCGGCGAATATCACGGTTTGGCAAAAATACTGTCACTCAAGACCGGATTCCATTTCACCGCAGTCAATTCGCTGGTAACGGCAAGACCGCCGGTTTTCGTCACTATCGTGTGCGGCGTCATCACGCCGTCCAACATTTTGTAGTTGCGAAAAAGCGTAACCACGGTCTCCATGCGACCAGCGTTATCCTGCTGTTCAATTGTCTCAATCAACAGATTGCGGCTCTGACTGATGTAAATAATTATTGGCTGAACCTTAAATCCCGCCGCCGGATAACCGGACAACTTCCAGCAATCTTCTCCATCAACAACTTCCGAGCCGTTCAAAACGGTTTTGGCGAACAGGTCGCTTATTTTTGCGTCCGGAGCCAGATAAATTGCCTGGAACTTCAACTCGTCAAGTTCTTTCCCGACGATTGAACGCAGGCCGCCGCCGGAATATTCCCAGCCATTTTTGCCGTCATAACCGATTACGGTCTTCCCCGCCGCGTCTTTTAAATCAAACCGGATTTTGGACGGCGACTTGAGGCTGACAATAAGTTCGCTTTTCTCTTTGTCGTTTGATATTGAGTTATAGGTAAATACAGAAGTTTTTATGGAAGCCAGCTTGTGTTCCGGATTGGTAGCTTTTTCCATTTTGGCTAAAATAGTTTCTGCGGAAGGCGTTCCGGAAATCATCTGGCATCCAGTTACCCACAAAGCGACGGCGACAACGGCGCTTAATCCCAATAAACGTTTCATCTTTTCCTCCATGCGATTTATAATTTAGAAGCTAAAAATTGACACCCCGGACCAACAATCGTGCTTTTCCCTCCGTTTTGCGGATTGACCTGTATCTGAGTTCCAATTCGTTCCTTCAACGCTAAAACATGAGAAATTACTCCAATGAGTTTACCATCTTGCTGTAATCCGGCAAGCGTTTCCAGCGCCATGTCCAACGCATCCTCGTCAAGAGTGCCAAAACCTTCGTCGAGAAACAGTGAATCCACTCGAACATTTTTACTGGCCATCTGGGATAATCCTAAAGCAAGAGACAAGCTCACTATAAAACTTTCACCGCCGGAAAGGTTTTTCGTCGACCTGATTTCTCCGGCCTGATAATTGTCCACGACGTTGAGTTCCAACGGTTGCGCCTCATCCCGAATCAGCAAATAGCGGTCGGTCATTTTTCGCAACTGCCGATTCGCGTGCCCTACCATCATTTCAAACGTCAGTCCCTGGGCGAAATTGCGATATTTTTTCCCATCCGCCGAGCCAATCAATTCATGTAACATGCTCCAACGATTACATTCGTTTTTCTGTTTTTCAATATTCACCAGGCGTTCTTGTTGACGCTCTTTTAATTCTTCATTGTTTTTCAGTTTTAGCCGGCTCCCGCCGATATCCTGCTGAAGCGTTTTCAGATTAATTGCAAGGTCATCAAATCTAGCGACAATATTTTCTTTTTTATCACTGGTAATTTCTTTTTCACGTTCGCTGGTCAATTGTGCAGTGCGGTCTGTTGCCCGTGTTAGCAACTCAGTCTGTTCTGTGCTTAATTGTTGGGAATGCTGCATCAATATTTTGCGTTCATCTTCCGGCAGACATGCGGACTGATACTCAGCCTCATCGGCAAAGCCAAAACCTTTGATTCGTTCTGTGAAAGTTGATAGCGCGCGGTTCAAATGAACTATGCGGTCAGCCATTGA
>JBAYVM010000449.1:0-2764 GCA_041674645.1 Victivallaceae bacterium
CAATTGTGTGGCTCATTCATTTCGGAGTCATGACTTACAAGCGCCAACGGATGGCCGAAAAACGTGGCTATATCGAATCCACATACATCCCACCCAATCGGGCAGGATTCGGCGAGAAGTGCATCTGCCGGAAGAAACTGAATCCGGACGGAACCATTACGAAACAGCAAATCTCGTCATCAACCTTGACTGAATGAAACGAAGCTTCTAACATAAACGTGCACATTATTATCGCTGGCGCGGCAATACGTGACGCTGGGCATTCTACGAAGTTATGTCTTTTTCAGCTTAAAAATTCCCCAGGATAAGCCGTCGAGTTTAATCACAGCTTCTTTGCCGCGGACATTGATTTTAGCTCCAGAATCGAGCAGTGGCTCAGCTTTCGAAATATTCAATTTCAATGAAGTTTCAGTTGGCGTTGCAGAAGGATTAATGACAATCAGATATTTATTCTGATTTTTTCCGCCGCGCTGATATATCAACGGGTAAGAGTCCAGGTCTGACAACACTTTCAGTTTGCCTTCATTGCGCAATTCCGGGATATTTTTGCGCAACTCAAGCAGTTTGCGGACATGATTCAACAGCGAATCAGATTTTTCATCTTGTGCGGCAACAGTTGGACGGTCGGACGCCGAATCTACCGGCAAGTATATTTTTTCCGGACTGGCGGAGGAGAATCCGGCATTGGTCTGATTATTCCATTGCATCGGCGTACGGGTTCCAGTGCGGGTGTAACCGCCTTCTTTGGACGGCAGTTCAGGCTGAAAACGCATTCCGATTTCATCGCCGTAATAAATTGACGGCACTCCCGGCCAGGTTAAAATGAAGGCGAAGGCAGCTTTCATTTCAGCGTCGGAACGGTAATAGTTCAGTCGTTGAAAGTCATGATTGGCGCTGGGAATGGAGATAAAACCTTTGCCGTCAGTCTTCTTAAATGCGTTTGTGTATTCTTCAATAAACAGTTTCGGCGAGCCTTTGCCGGCTTCATCGAAGAAGCAAATGCCATCAGTCGAGCGACCGCAAACGGCTGGGTGTTTGAATAACATTTCACCGTATCCCGGCAATCCGAAATGCAACATAAAATCAATATCAAATCCGGCCTTGCCGACAGCATCGGCAGGATTTCCCCATTCCGCGATAGTAACGGCATGCGGATAATTTTTTCTAATCCATGGTTGCAGATTATCATGCCACAGGTTAATTACCGCCTTGGAACCAGGATCATTTTTTACCAGTGACGAAGCCATATCCACCCGAAAACCGTCACACCCGATATCCAACCAGAATTTCATGACGTTTTTAAGTTCGGCAATCACGGCTTTCGGGCCTTCACCATCAACCGGTTCTTCCCACGGTTTGTCCGGGTCGGGATTGGCAAAGCCATAATTCAACGCCGGCTGGCTCCAGAAAAAGTTGATCATGAAGCTACCGTTTCTTGGGGCATATCCTTTTATCCAATGGCCTTGCGATGCCTTGAGCCAGTGATTGGTCCACAGGTAATATTTTGAATATTTTCCGGATTCCGATACGGATGACTGTTTAAACCATTCACAATCCAAAGATGAATGCCCGGCCACCAGGTCGAGACAGACGCGCAGGCCGCGTTTATGAGCTTCCGCACAAAGTTGTTCCATGTCCGCATTTGTGCCGTAACGCGGCGCGATTTTATAGAAATCACGCACGTCATAACCGGCATCGTTGAACGGAGAATCGAAACATGGACTCAGCCAGAGCAGATTAACGCCCAACGCCGCGATATAATCCAATTTTGCTATAATTCCCGGCAGATCGCCGATGCCGTCGCCATTTGAGTCGCAATAGCTTTGCGGATATATCTGATAAAGCACCGCATCCTTAATCCATTCTCTGCCTGACTGTTCGCTGTTCATAATTTTTCGTTTTCCATGAAATATTTTATATTTAATTAAGTTATAAACTGAAGCAAAGAAAAATACAACTTGCAAAAAGTAAATCAACTGAACCGGCGGGGAAAATCACATTCTGCAATAAAATAGTGGATTATTGTATATCTTGTAGCTGAATTTAAGTCTGTCCTGAAATACTGTTCGTACAGGTTATCGACTGTTGGAATAGCCAATTTTAAATTTCTGCCGCAAATCGTCTTGAAGTTTGATGATTGCAGTTTCTTTGGCTTTGGCTTCAATATCAATAGTAATACTCATGCCCGCCCAGCATTCCGGAAAATCATTAATATCAATGTAATCGGCATGCGGACGAAGATTTTTTGCCTGCCATCCGTCTTTAGGTGAAGAAATATGAAAATACGGTTCGCGCCCAAGCTTCCGCCAAAGCCCGACGCAAAGTTCTGTTGCCTGCGGTATTGATAAGCTGTCCGGGTTGCAACGATGATGATGAACGTCGTAAACCAGCGGGATATTAAGTTCTGAACACAGCGGATAAAGGTCTTCCACCGTGTAGGAAACATCATCATTTTCCAGCGTCAGATGCCGCCTGACAGATTCCGGCAGTTCCGGAAATCTTGCGGCGAAACGTTTAATAGTGTCTGTTTTGCTGCCGTAAGTTCCACCCATGTGAATATTCACATTTTCCGCTCCGATAAGGTCCGCGACCATACATTGATATTCCAGTTCGCGTAATGAATTCTCAAATACCTGTTCATTCGGCGACGCAAGAATAATAAACTGGTCAGGATGAAAACTGAGTCGCAGATTATGTCCATTACGGAAGTTTCGGGCTTTGGCAAAATTTTTCATAATGGCATCGGCATCAGGAAGCATTTCAA
>JBAYVM010000450.1:0-2762 GCA_041674645.1 Victivallaceae bacterium
AGAGTTGTCTGGAGTATTTGACTGCTAAAATGTACCTCAAATTCGGCAAAGACCAGAATATCGAACAATTGGATTTTATCTCTCAGCGTTTTGCCGAGGCCGCCAACGAACAGACAATTCAGAAAATGAAGATGATTTACCGGAAAAACATGAATGCCGCCATGAATTATTCAATGGAATATTACGAGGGTAAAATATCCTTGTTTATGGTTCAATCAATAATTAAAGGCGTGGTTCCACTGCCGCTTTACGGCTGGAAAAACTTGAGCAAAGATATTGAATTATATATTTTCGACTCCGGACACGCCAACATATTAAGAGAACCAATCGTCGCATCTGTAGCTGAAAAAATTGTAAAATGTATAAATGACACCGCAAAATAACCGGTTAAATATTTCAGCGTTTTGTGCTGAAATTATGGACTTTGCCGGAATGTATAATTTTTTTAATTAAAGCTGACAGAACTGGTATCTGCGGGAAGACAATCAAATGATGCAACGGTCTTTTTTCCAACTCCCAGTTCTCATGCCAGGCGCAGTCAGCCATTACGTTTACTTCATCAATCTCGCCTGAGGCAATATGATGTTCAATGAGTTTATTAAACAACAGATTTCCCGGTGAACAGGAGAGATAATCCTGGTCATAACCGATTTTATGAACATACAGGCAACGGTTGGCCTGGACGGCATATTGGCCGGCAATGGTTTTCCCTTCGGCTTCAATAAAGTTGAAATCCATCATTCCCGCGTCAGTAAATTTTTTTGCGGCCTCAATGAACATGGCGGCATTGTTCTGATCTGCCTTGAGTGAACTCATTTTGTCGCCTTTCCAGTTGGAATGTTCAACCTCAAGAAACCGTAATGCATTCTCTTCGGGCGGCAGCGACGTGTCACGGAAAGTAAATCTGACCTCATTTAAGGCTTCAAGCTTTTTAAGATTTTTTCTTAGGTATTTGCGGAAATTAGCAGATAATGTCGCTAAATATTTTTCTTCGCTTTCCGGTATTGGAATGACATTTTCAACTCCGGCCGGTTTACGAACAACGCACATTTTGCTTTTGTAATGAGAAAAATATTGCATTGAAGTATAGTGTTCAGGTATGAATTTAAAGCTCAAGAATGGGAATCCGGACGGTATTTGATTTAAGTAGTCAATAAATACGCCAAGAATATCTTCTCTGCCAGGGAGCGCCAGGCAGTCAACTCCACTGGTGTGCGCCATATTGTACGGCAGCTTGAACAGTTGCAGTGAAATATTTAGAACCCGGTAGGAATAACCGGCAACAAACGGACAAACTCCAATCAGCCGGTCATTTTCATACGCGAAGAGGCAAAGCCATTTTTCCGGAGATTCAACTTTATATTTAAAAAAAGAGCTTTGCCACGAGTACGACAGCACCGAAGACACTTTTTTGCATTCATTGAATAGTTTATTCCAGGCATCTGCATGTTGTGAAAGCTCTTCAAGCGTTCTGACATCAACCAGACGGACTCTTCCGGAGTTTTTGAATTGCCAGGATTCAGGCAGACAGTATTTCTTGGACACAACTAATGACAGTATTTTTTTAATATGTTTTTTCACATGACCACTTTTTGTATGTTTTTAAAATATATTACGGATATTGCCCGTTTGCAAAATCATGGCAGAATAAGTTCAATTTTTGTGTAATGGTTGATGTTTGCGCCGCTGATTTCCAGATCCATTGAAAAGGCGACTGATGCCATTTTTTATCAATATTTTACATATTCCGGACAGCGCCGGAATGCGCGGCAAAGCAATCAAATGAAAAATCGGGCAGGGCTGCGGATTCCAATTGTCATTCCAGGCGCTGTCCGACATGAAATCGACATGGCATCCGCAGTGTTCAATAGTTTTGGACAATAAAACGTTGCCAGGCGAAAAGGCGGCAAAATCTTCATCATAACCAATTTTCAGAATATGAATTTTATCTTTGGTGCGGATGGAAAACTGACCGGCAATAGTTTTGTTTTCAGACTCCAGAAAGTCCCAGCGTACCAGACCGGCTTCAGTTAATTTTGATGCCGCGTCACGAAACAGCATAACGTCACTGGCCTCGTTTTTTAACGAAGAACAGTTTCTGCCCTTCCAATTGCGATGTTCAACCTCAATAAAACGTTCCAGATTGTCTTCAGGGAGGCGTGAAATGTCGTCAATCAGAAAACGGCTGTTTGGGATAGTCTCAATTTTTCGCTCACAACGGCGTAAATTGCGTCTGAAACTGTTTGAAAGCCCGGAATAGTATTTCTCAAAACCGTCATCCATATTAATAACATTCACTGCGCCAACTGGACGCTTTATCGTGCAAAAACGGTTTTCGCGACGCTCAAAATAATTCAAGGATACAGAATTTTCCGGAATGTATTTATAACTGAAGAGTGGATAGACTCCAGGTTTATGCCTGAAATAACTGATTAGCACATCTATTATCTCTTCGCGCCCCTGACGTACTAAAAAATCAATCCCGCGGGTATGGAGTACATTGTAAGGGAGTTTCAATAATAATATCGAGCAGAACAGAAAACGTCCGGAATAGCCGGCAATTAACGGGAAAACTCCGGATAGTTTGTCATTTTCATAAATAAAAATGCACAGCCAGCGTTCACCGGGAATTACTTTATGCTGAAAAAATGCGCTTATCCACGGGTATGATACCAGTGGCGGAGCATTTTCCGTTTCCTTTAGTAATTCATTCCAGGCATTGGCGTGTTCTGCCAGTTCTTCCTGAGTTCTTGCATCAATTA
>JBAYVM010000451.1:0-2758 GCA_041674645.1 Victivallaceae bacterium
GACGCTGTGTTCATCAACGAAAAACGGCGAGGGGCTGGCGGCATCGCTTTTGACGACAATCGAATCGGCAGTTTTGACCATTTTGTACGGAACTTTTGGCGGATAGTAATAATGTTGTTTGAAATCCGGGCTCGCACAGACCAATTGTGAACCGTAATCAATAATCATTTTGTCGTAACTGACGCTAATTCCGGAATTTTGATTCCAGTTAAATTTCCATGAACTTGCATTTGACGCATAAGTTGCGGATAGAATAAAGGTAAAAATCATCACGAATAAAAAATTTAATCTGCGCATAAAAACCTCAGTAATTACGTTAGGGGATTTGCAGACTGCCTGTGTCGCTGGTTTCAATCAGGCACAGGCAGCTGCATAGTTGGAAAAATGCAAGGTCAGGTATCAGTCGCCTTTTTTCCGGGTCCACATACCATAACAAGATACCCAGGTTGAAGAAACGCCGGGGCCGGTCGTGGCAAAAGGTCTTAACGATGCCGCATGTCCGTCATTGAACAAAAAATTGGCGTCGCTGATATGCGGTAGTGGAGTGCCTGTCCCTGAACCGTTGTTAATTCCAGTGCTGAGCGCTGAAGGATTGTCAATAACTGAGCTGCCATTGGACATACAAACATTGTCGGATTTAATCCTTTCTGACATCAGAATCGTACCGGATGGATCTTCCAACTGATTTGCCTTGGCCGACCAGGTTTGATTGACTCCGCTGATAGCGCCATAACAAACAACTCCTGCGATAGTTGCGCTGAATCCGGAAGGCGGTCCGCCGCGTCCGGTTGGAGGTGTTCCGCTCGAACCGGCTGCATTGTTGCCGCGATTCAGCGCATAAGAACGAAAAGGATTGACGCTGGAGCGGAGAAAAGTATCTGCCGGACACTGGAAAAGCTTCAGCGAATTCCGGTTGGCTGTCCTGTCGCCAGCCAGCAGCAAAGTGTCAAAACTGGCAGGTGTAGTGCCTCCGCCAGCGAGAGGAACCTGATATAACGAGGAACCGCTTCCGTACAGCCAAGGAACCACAATGTATCCTTGATTGGCATCGGTGTACATCGCGTTTAAAACTCCCAGTTGTTTCATGTTGGACAGACAGGAAATTTTGCGCGCAGTATTTCTTGCTTTGCCTAATGCCGGCAACAGCATGCTGGCTAAAATAGCTATGATAGCTATTACGACGAGGAGTTCGATGAGCGTGAATGCATGTTTTTTCATTTGTTAGATCCTTCTATTTAGTTGTTAGTAATTGCTGTCTCGCCTGTTATTAATTTATTGTCCTCCTGTTTTTAATGATTTATTTTTATGGTTCTAAGTCCTGCAAATTTTAACTGGTTTCCCGTTCTATAAGTTCAGGCGTAACAATTTCTGTTGCGCCTGGCGTATAACAATCTTCGTTGAAAATATTCATGGCGATTCTGCCGGCTTCCGCATAACGTAAATTAACTGCGGTAACCGGTTGTATGTAACTTTCGAGATGCTGTTCGTCGGTGCAACTGACAACTGCTACATCTTCCGGAACTTTTATGCCGCTGTCGTGCAACGCCTGGATTGCTCCTATTGCCTGCGATGCATACATTGTAATCAACGCGTCGAACGGTCTGAATTTTCTGCACATAATCAACTGCATTGCGGAATTATAACTAAAGTCAATCGCATAATTACCGGTAAGGCTCAGCTCGGGAATGTATGGTAAATTGTTTTCAGCCAGCCCTTCAATGAAACCTTTGTAAAATGGAGCATCGGGATGGGCAGTGTAATTAAGGAACGCAATTCTTTTGCGGCGTTTTCCGGCCAGATAACTAACCACATTACGCATTGCCGCGCAACGATCAATCATTACCGTATGCCAGTTCTGATAGTATTCCCGTAGAGCAATATCTATCTGCATCTGACGGTGGATGAAAACAGTTTGGCAGTTGCGGGATGAAAATGCATCAAGAAAGTCGCTCCGGTGCAAATAGTAATAAGGCAGAATAACTTTGTCTTCGGTCGATAAACTTTTTATTGCGGAAAGATTTATTTTGCTGTATTTTCTGCCAACGCTGACTATTAGTTGTTCAACTTCCAGGTTGGCGGACTTGGCCGCTTCAAGCGCACCGCCAAAACCTTCCCGGCAATATACATCACCATTCGCAGAGGAAGTAAATCCGGCATCCGGGAATATATATTTTACCGGCCGCTCGGCTTGAAAATTCCTTTTGACAAATGTTCCGCGCCCTTGTTCTCTGAAAATGTATCCTTCATCGCCAAGATAATTCAATATTCTATTTGCGGTCATCCTTGATACATTGAATTGCCGACAAATTTCACTTTCACTGTGAAATGCATCGCCGGAATTTAAGGTTGTAATATGTTCCTTAAGTTGTCCCGCTATTTCCAGATACCTGGGTTTTTTTACGCTTTCTGCAATCATATTACATTCTCAATGACTTGTATAGTTTTATTTTGCTATACACATTATACATTAAGCCTTAAAAAATGTCAACAGTTAATTATAATGAATTGTTATAAATTTTAAAATAAAGTTAGTAAATGATGATATTGAGCAGAAATTTGCGGTTTTTTGCTGTTCTTTTGCGACCGGTTGACGTTGCTGTGACTTGTATATGTATATTTGATGATAATGTGCGCGGAGAAGCTAATTTTTTGCCGACAGGCGGACGATGGTTGTGGAGTGGTTTTGAATCGGCGCAAGCGGGGATTGCCGGATGCCGGGAAGGCAGAGGATGTCATTGTCAGACGTGCGGATGACAAC
>JBAYVM010000452.1:0-2746 GCA_041674645.1 Victivallaceae bacterium
CAATCCGGGTAATGATGCCGCCCATGCTGTGCGTGACCAGATTTATCGGTATTTCAGAAGGATTTTCTTCAGCAATTTTTTCCAGATACTGCTTAAAGTCTTTGCCGTGTCCGGTTATAGACTTTACGGTCGTCTGATAGTCATAGATATAAACGGTATAGCCGGCTTTGCGCAAATATTTGCCCATAACATACAGGTTAAGGCTGCGGCGGATTAATCCGTGAACCAGCACCACGATTTCATGCCGGTCGTTTTTCTGGTCCGGAGTCATGAAAAAATGACATTTTTCTCCGCGCAGGTATTTCATGAAAACTGAGAGCATCAGTCTTTTCCTCCGGCCAGCTCCGCTGCCATTTTCTTCAGCGTGGCAAAATCCAGTTTGCCGCTGCCAAGCATTGGAATATGTTCAATATAAATAAAATTATCCGGTCTGGGAACCCACAGGTTGGGCAAGCCACGTTTCCGTAGCTGTTCAACAATATTTTGCGGAACAATATTGTTATCGGAATAAAAGACCATCAGTTTTTCGCCTTTTTGCGAATCTTCAGCGCCGCATACGGCGATGCTGCGTTCTTCGGTCTGAAGTATTTCGTTGATTTCTTTTTCAATCAATTCGTGCGGCACCATTTCACCGGCGATTTTGCTGAACCGGGAAAGTCTGCCGGTAATGGTGATGTAGCCGCGTTCATTCATGTGTGCGATGTCGCCGGTTATGTACCAGCCGTCGCGAATGACTTCGGCGGTTTTCTCCGGATCGTTGAGGTAGCCTTGCATAACGTTGGCGCCTTTTACCAGCAACAATCCGTCTTTGTTCGGCGGCATGATTTCGTCGAAGGAGTCCGGATTGACAATTTTTACGCAAATTCCGGGCATGGCGGCGCCGACACTGCCGCGTTTGCCGATACTGGTTCCGAGGTCGAGAATGGAACTGGAAACATTTATCGAAACGACTGGAGAAAGCTCGGAACAGCCGTAACCTTCCGCAACGGAAAGCCCGGTCATTTCTTTGAATTTTTCGGCAATGTCGTTGCGCAGTTTTTCCGCTCCTGTCGCGACCAGACGGATTGAGGCGAAATCTTCCGGCTGGCAGCGGCGCATGTAGGTTTGCAGGAAGCCGGGCGTGGCGATCATCAAGGTCAGCCGGTTATTTTTTATCGCTTTGCCGACAGCCTGCGCATCCAGCGGGTTTTGAATATAAACGACTTCCGCTCCATAAGTAATTGGCAGCCATAGGCAAACGGTCAGGCCGAACCCGTGAAAAATCGGCAGATTGCCGACCACTTTGTCTGTATCGCGCCAGTTCATAATCCGGATAAAAGAAAAAAGATTGCTGTTGATGTTATGATGAGACAGCATAACACCTTTGGGAATGCCGGTTGAGCCGCTGGAAAAAATCAGTGCTCCGGTGCGGTGCACGTCGTTGTAACTGACCGGAGACAGAATATTTATCAGTTCGCGCCAGGGAACGAAAATTGCTCCGAGAACTGCCAGAAATTTATTCATTCTTGGGATTTTTGCGGCAACTTCTTCCAGAAACACCATTTGCGGCAATGCTTCAGATTTTATTTTCGCCAGGAAGCGGCGACTGGTCAGAATGCAATGCAAATCCGCCTGTTTGATGGCCGAATCAATTGCGTCTTTTGAGGCGGTGAAGTTCAGAATGGCTGGAACTTTGTCCGCCAGCATGATGGCGAGAATTGTGGCGACTATTCCGACGCCGTTTGGCAGCATTACGCCAACATATTTATCTTCTGCCGGGGTGAGCTTGCGAATTTCACGGCTGAGCAGAATTGCTTTAGTCAGCACGGAAAAATTGGAATATTCACGCTGAGTGGAGCCGTCAAATTCCTTGATTATTTTTTTGAATGGATGGTGTTTTGCCATTTTAACAAACTGTGCATGCAGCGGACGCTCATGCCCGTCGGGAATCTGTTCCGTTTCTGCGGCCATTTCTGAAATGATCAGCCTGGTTTCGTAGCCGGAAGTATTTTTGCTGATTGGTTTGCCGAAAGTTACGCAGGCGGGATGCGGCAGTTCATGGGGAATCCGCAATTTAAGTTTTCCGTAATAATGAGTGAAAATGCTGCCCCAGGTCATGCCGATGCGCACGGGAATTACTGGAACTGCAAGCTCGTCAGGAATCATTGCCGCCGCCCCTTTTTTGAAGCCGGACATGATGCCGTTGCGGGTAATCGTGCCTTCAGGAAACATACAGAGCACTTCACCGTTGGAGAAGATTTCGTGAGTTTTTTTCAGTAACTGATGCAGTTGTTTGGGTTTTGACTGTGGCACTTCAATAAATCCTGCCCACTTAAAAAATGGATAGAGCAGGGGGTAGTTGTAAAACGTTTCGTGCATCATAAATCTTACTTTTCGCGGTGTGCAGGCGGAAAGCAGGAAAATATCCACGAATGACGCATGATTTGCGACCAGCAACACCGGGCCGTCCTCCGGAAGATTTTCCCGTCCGAAGATTCGTAACCGGTAAATTGAGTGGTTCAGAATATAACCCAGAAACCGCGTGATGAATTGCGGTTCCCGGACGAAAGCAACCACGGCGCCGCCCGCAGTTATCAACGACATCAGCGGAAGCAGTAAAATGGAATTGAAATTACCATGCGTCAGGAGGAAAACCGCTAGCACTGTCACGGCTACCGTTGTTCCCAGAAATTCATTCCGCAACGCATAAAAAACCGGGCGTTGGCACGCCTCGACAAAACGCAGTTGAAAGGCTTGAAACTGAGTC
>JBAYVM010000453.1:0-2729 GCA_041674645.1 Victivallaceae bacterium
GTTTCTGGCCGGGCGCGGAGCCGGTAAAGGAATATGCGGAAAAATCTCCGGTCAAAGATAGCATTAAGTTCATCGGATTTGTTAATAATGCCGTTCTGCCAGATTTGTATCGCGATGCTACATTATATATATTTCCATCGCTATTTGAAGGATTCGGCCTGTCGCTGGTGGAGGCAATGGCTTGCGGCGTTCCGGCGGCGTGTTCAAATAATTCGTCGCTGGCCGAGGTGGGCGGAGATGCGGTTATCACTTTCGACCCTGAAAATCCCGATGATATTGCATTTGCCATGAACAAGATGCTTTCAAGTCGGCCGTTAAGAGAAGATATGATAAACCGCGGTTTGCTCAGAGCAAAAGATTTTGACTGGAACGAACATGCGTCAAAACTTGTAGAGATGTATGAAAAAAGAACGTAAAGAAATAGCTGAACTTGAGCGAAGATTAAATCGCGGCATAAAAAAGACCGCTACGGTTTCATTGCAGAAATTTTTATTTACCGCATTTTACCTCTTTTCCAAATTTGTGACTGAGGTGTTTGAAAAAATTTTCACTCTGAGTTTGTTTTTTTTATTCTTTGTTCCTATCGGATTGTGCTTGATTGTACGGAAAATTTTCACTCGAAAAACGATTTTTATCCGGAAAAACATTTACTGGCTGAATGGACGACAGAAATTAATTCGTTATTTTAACTGTAAAAATTATTTGTTGAGTAATGCCGCTTTGCTGTTTCATGTTTTGACGTTCGATTTGAAATTGATTGGCGTAAGTATAAAAGAGTATGACAGCAAGAACCGCGAGGCTGGCGATACCTGTCTTTATGAAGAAAAACCGGGGGTTTTCAATCTGTGGTTTTTGCGCAGCAGCAGCAGAATTGCCCATGAGGGCAAAACGAAAATAGAGATGGAGTATAACTACAAAAAAGATTTTTTCGGCGATTGCGCATTGATTGTCAAGTCGATTCCTGCGGCTTTTTTTCATGTTTCAACGAGTAATTATTATCCTGAAATTAATCTTTTAGACATCACTTTTTGCAACATGACAATGCGTGATGCGGTGGATAAAATACGGGAAGATATCCGGAACAGACTACGAAGGAAAATATACTTTGTTAATGCTGATTGTTTTAATAAAGCTTTTTCAAATCATAGTTATGTTGAAGTTTTGCAGAAGGCGGATTATATTTTCCCCGATGGCATTGGCGTGCATTTGGCATGTAAAATGACAAAAAAGCCTTTGAAAGAAAATGTTAATGGCACTGATATGTTGCCATTTTTATGCAGAGCGTCATTATTGGATGGATTTACGTTTTTTCTTTTAGGCGGAAAGCCCGGCGTTGCCGCTAAAATGAAAGAAAATCTTGAGAAACAGTATCCGGCGATTAGAATAATTGGCGAGCAGGATGGATATTTTAATCGCAGTACAGAAACTGAAAAGGTTATCGAGCGCATCAAGGAGTTGAATCCTGATGTGCTGCTGGTGGCGTTTGGAGCTCCAATGCAGGAATTGTGGATAGATAAATATTTTTGTCAGCTTAACAGTCCGATTATGATGGGCGTGGGCGGATTGTTTGATTTCTATTCCGGCAATATACGGCGGGCTCCAACTTGGATGCGGGAAACTGGACTGGAATGGGTTTTTAGATTGATGATGGAGCCAGCAAGAATGTTCCGCCGATATATTATCGGCAATCCGTTGTTTATTTTCCGGGTGATTAAATGGAAAAGTTTGACACGATAACGAAAAATTATGAATAGAGAGCAAAAAACACATTTTAAAAAAGAATTGATGGACTTGCTGATTGGTCGCGGCAAGTCCGGGGGCGGTTATGTGCGTTTTAAGCTGGCAATGTGGGAGGCGACGCTCCGGTTAACCTATTTCGTGAAACGATTTTTCGATATTGTATTTTCAATAGTAATGCTTGTGCTGTTGTCGCCGGTCTTTGTTATTACGGCAGTTTTAATTAAGCTGGACTCGTCCGGTCCGGTAGTTTTTAAACAAGTCAGAGTTGGCAAGAATGGACGACATTTTGATTTTTTTAAATTTCGTTCAATGCGGACTGATGCGGAAAAAATAAAACAGGAATTGATGAACAGCAATGAATCTAATGATGGCGTTATATTCAAAATGAAACGCGATCCGAGAATTACCCGCGTCGGCAGGTTTATTAGAAAATTCAGCATCGACGAGCTGCCACAACTGTTTAATGTGCTGATTGGCGATATGAGTGTGGTCGGGCCGCGGCCGCCAATCCCCGGCGAAGTCGCACAATATACTCTGGATGAACGGAAACGGTTGCACATCATGCCTGGCATTACTTGTATATGGCAGGTTTCCGGCAGAAGTAATATTCCTTTTAAACAACAAGTTGAATTGGATAAGGAATATATCAAAAGCAGAAGTTTTCTTAAAGATATGGTGATTTTATTAAAAACAATCCCCGCAGTTTTTACCGGCAAAGGAGCTTATTGAAGCCCAGGAGCAATAAATTATGAAATGTTTGATAAATTGCAGAGTAAAACACAGCGAATGGTCAAGAAAATATTTTTACGGTATAAATCCGTATATGTTGAAAATTGCCAATAAGCCTTTGCTGGAATACTTTGTCGAGTTTTGCGCTCTGAGTGGCGTGAAAGAAATACGTTTTGTCATGGAAGATTCCGATACTTCGGTCGAGAGTTTTTTTCAGGAAGGCGGCAAATGGGATTTAAAGATTACCTACAGCACCTCCA
>JBAYVM010000454.1:0-2720 GCA_041674645.1 Victivallaceae bacterium
AATAAAATTAATGTTTGTATTAATAAAGTTAATATATACCGGTTTTTTCATAGTTGTGGATTGAGGCGGTTTGCACCGGCAATATCTGAAGAATGTGATTCCGGCGATTTGATTGCGGTTTCAAAAGTGTTATTGTAACGGCACGCAAAAATTTGATTAAACTGTACCAAACAGGAGGTTTTACGCATGGCAGGAATTTTTAAAGCTTACGATATTCGCGGACTTTATCCGGAACAACTGAACGAGGCAATGGCCGAAAAAATCGGACGCGCTTATATTGAATTTACTAAAGCCAAAAAAGTGGTGGTTGGACGCGATATCCGTTCACATTCCAAACCGCTGTTCGATGCGTTGGCCAAAGGTATCACCGGGCAGGGCGCGGACGTAATTGACTTGGGTTTGTGCTCGACTCCAATGTCTTATCACGCTAACGGCAAGCTGGGCGTGGACGGCAGCATCATTATCACCGCGTCGCACAATCCGCCGCAGTGGAATGGTTTCAAGCTTTGCATCGCCAACGCGGTTCCAATCAGCGGCGCGACCGGCATTATGGACATAGAAAAAATTGTTGCCGACCAGAGTTGGAGCAAATTCGACCGGCAGGGAACAATTTCCACTTATGACATTGCTCCGGAATATGCGGCATTTCTCCGTTCAAAGGCGAAAATGAATCGTAAGCTGAAAATTGTTATTGATTATGCCAATGCTATGGGCTCATTCGAATCAGCCGGCATCGAAGACCTGTTCGAAGTTATTCCGCTCTACAAAAAATTGGATGGAACATGTCCGAATCACGAAGCCAATCCGCTGGAACTGGAAACGCTTGACGCCATCCGGGAAAAAGTTAAAGAAGTCGGCGCTGATTTCGGCGCGGCATTCGACGGCGACGCCGACCGCTGCGGCTTTATCGACGATAAAGGCGAAATCATTCCGATGGATCTTTTCACCGCGCTGATTGCCCAGGATATTTTGAGTGACGGCCCGGCTACAATTCTTTATGATCTAAGAAGCAGTTGGGCGGTTAAAGAATGCATTGAAGCCAACGGTGGCAAGGCAATTATGTCCCGCGTCGGTCACGCTTTCATCAAAGCTCAGATGCGGCAGTATGACGCCGTTTTCGCCGGCGAACTCTCCGGTCATTATTACTACAAAGACAATTACACCACCGAATCGCAGGGCATGTCCATTATCAAGCTGGCCAACCTGATTTGCAAAACCGGCAAAAAAGTCAGTGAACTGGTTGCTCCGTTGAAAAAATATTTTGCCAGCGGCGAAATCAATTCCAAAGTCGCTGACGTTCCGTCCGTGCTCAGCAAACTGAAAGCCAAATATGCTGACGGTCACATGTTTGAAATTGACGGCATTTCCGTTGAATATTCAAATTGGTGGTTCAATGTCCGCGCTTCCAACACCGAACCGCTCCTGCGGCTGATCGTTGAAGCCAAAGACCAGGCCACCATGGAAGTTAAACGCGATGAGTTGCTCAAGCTGATTCGTGGCTGATAACGCTTTCTTTAAACATAAAAATCCCGGCGGCAGTTAATTCCACCGGGATTTTTTATTTTCAAATGTCGGATTTTCCTTTTACTACCTGAACTTTTCATAAAAATCTCTTTTTTGAGATAACTACAGCGATTTAGAGCTTGTTTTTTCTGATTTTGTGGTTATCTTATACTTTATATACAAAGTATCCACAAAAATCAAAGGAAATAGATTATGTCATATGTCATGAAGCAACGAATGGGGAACGGCAAGACTCATCTTTACCTGGCGACTAATCGTCGAGTGCCCGACAAGAAGCATCCGGTACAGGAGCGTGTTTATCTTGGCGTACTTGACGAAGCAGCTAACGAACTCCTTCTGGGGCGCAATACCGCCTTGCCTGACAACGTTGTTTTGTCCGCACTAGCCAAACTAGGTTTGGGATTTTCCGGTCGACGGTCGCCGCGTCCCGGCCGTAAAAGGCGTTCTGGAAGCACAGAAACAACCGTTCCCGGCATCAAGGTCTGCATATCCCAGGAACTCGGACGTGTCGTGCTGCTGGAAAAATTGGCGTCCATTCAGGGGCTTACTGCGGCCTTGTCACAAGCGTTCGGAGAACCCGTAGCCGGAGTAATCCTTGCGACCGCCATTTATCAATGCGTGGAAGGCGGTGCAATGTACCGTGTTGGTGATTGGGCGGACGACACCTGTTTGGCAGAACGCGGAATGTCGCTTTCTCCGGCGTCGTTGACACGGCTGTGCGATGAAATCGGAGGTAACGGAGACTGCCGGAACGAGTTTTTTCGTGAATGGTTCCTCCGTTGCGGCAGTCCTCGTGCGTTGGTGCATGACACCACGTCCATATCCAGTTACGCTGAAAAGCTCAATTTTGTCGAATGGGGTTACAACCGGGATAAAGAGGATTTGCCTCAGGTTAATCTGGCGATGGTATATTCGCGCGAAACCCAGTTGCCTTTGCATTACCGCTTGATTTGCGGTAGCATACCGGATGTAGCCACTTTGGTCAACACCAGCAAAATGCTCAAGGAGTTAGGTCTGGATTCGTTCAACTATTCCCTTGATCGTGGCTATTTTAGTGCTGGCAACCTGCGTTTCATGAAGGAAAACAATCTGGGGTTCACTATCGGCGTTCCCATCAGCCTTGGCCAGGCGGCCTCGCTGGTATTGAAAAACAAGAACAAGTTGCGGGCGTTCAAAAGTGTGGTAAAAACCGGCAA
>JBAYVM010000455.1:0-2715 GCA_041674645.1 Victivallaceae bacterium
ATTGGTTTGCATAATAAAATTTATCTTTCTGAACTGGACTACCGGACACATACCTGCTGGATAGCAGCCGACGCGTTTTATTACATGTATTATGCCCACGCCGGAGTCTTGAACGAGCAGCAATTTGCCGGTCAGTCCCGGCGTGATATAGGAACTCTACTGGCGGAAGGACAAGGCGCATGGTTGCTGGCAATGAACAGATTGTTGTTCAACACGGTTGAATATCGTTCTATAGTAAAAGAACTGGCTTCCGCCGCTAAAATGGCGGCAGACAAGCCGATGCCGCAGGATCGCGGACAGATGGCGGTGTTTATTGATGAAGATACCCGCAATGCAGTTGCTTATCCTTATGGACCTGGACTCAATAACCTGTCTATTGGCATGGGAAAAATCCCTCTGTTGCGTTCCGGGGTTTCCTGGGACAGCTATTATCTTTCTGATTTGGAAAATCCTGAACGTCATCAGTACAAGGTGAATTTGTTTGCCGCCGCGCCAACCATGACTCAGGCTCAAATCAGTTATGTGAAAAAGCATTTGCAGAAAGACGGGAATGTCCTGGTGTTTGTCAACGCCGCCGGAATAACTTCTGATGCAGGAAGTTTTGAAAAGAATATTTTCGAATTAACCGGCATGAAAATTAAATATGCTCCGGACAAAACCGGCGTATTCCGTATCAAACCGGTTAATGTCAAAGACCGCATGGCTGAAGGCTTGAAAGATAATATTATGACTGAAATGTTGCAGCCGTTGTTTTATGTTGACGATTCGGATGCAATTGTTTTCGGTGAAATTAATGGAACCGGCAAGGCTGGCTGGGCGGTCAAAAGATTCAAAGACTGGACCAGCATCTACATCGCTTTGCCCGGCGCAATAACGCCGGAATTGGTGCGCAATATTGTTCGCGAGGCGGGAATTGAACCCATCGGGCCATGCGATGACGTTACCACTGCCGGCAACGGCTTCATCACCATTCATGCGCTTTTCGATGGCAGCAAAGAGCTGCATTGGCAGAATAAATGCGATATAGTGGACTTGACATCGGGAGAAATCATCAAGAACGTCAACCGGCTGTCGTTACAAATGCAAGCCGGTGAAACCAGGTGGTTCAGAAAACAATAATATTTTAAAATAAGGAGTATCTATTATGAGTGTAAAAAGATGGTTGTTAGTAGTATTAGCGACGATGGTTGTGACAATTTATCCAGCGCGAGGCAATGCTTCAGGAACCGGTATATGGAAGCCATACAGTGTTAAAGATTACGGAGCTAAAGGCGATGGCAAAACTGACGACACGGATGCGATTCAGCGCTGCATCACGGAAGTTGAAAAGAAAAATCACCAGTATTACAAAGCAGTAACTGCTTATCCGGAAGTTATTTTTCCTGCTGGCAATTATCTGATTTCCCGCACGATTGTAATTGCCGCGAATAAAAAGGCCATGAATCTGTCAATTCGCGGTGAAGGGAAAGTTACGATTACGCAAAAAGATTCCGAAAAGGATATTTTTTACATGCATCACGGCTATCTGCAATCTGTGGAAAATATCACATTCTCCGGCGGAAAAATTCAGATTAAGTTTTTTTCAAGGAATACTAACCGTGCTCAACTGTTAGTAAGGAACTGTCGTTTTATTGACGCTTCAAGTTATGCCATAGATGATTCACTGAAAGGTGTTCATCATTCTAAAATCGTTGATCCTTATACCATCGAATGGAAAAACGCCCTGCCCTATGCGACTGAAGTAAATGTTGACGCACTGCCGGATGTTTTCTTTACTTCAAGCATTCTGCACATCGATAATTGCGAATTTGTCAACTGCATGAAAGTCGCGCGGGCGTTTGCCGACTGGGGAATTATCAGCAACTGCAAAATTACCACTAATCCGGCAATGCAGGACGCCGCCATCTATTCCCGTGGCGTACTGAAAATTAAAGACACCAGCTGTTTTGCCAAAGTAAAAAGCGGCAATAATCAGCGTTTTGTTGACAATATTAATGCCGGCGTGATGTTGCAGAATGTCAACATTGATACTGATGGTGAAGGCATTTGCCCGATTTATAACCGCCGCATTTATGACAACGGCGGACTGTACAATGTTTACGCAGTTATTGAAGGATGTAAAATTAAAGCCGCCGGGGCGCGGGAAAACAGTTTTGTTTATTGCGAAGAAGTTCCCAACCTGATTAGCATTACTAATTCAATAGAAACATCCGGAAAAAATATTCCGGCGGTCAATTTTCGGCAACCGGTGACCAAAAAATATTTGCAATATGTTTCTTTCCCGGAACTGGTGAAACGCCTTCCGGAATTATCGCAGATTTACGGCTATATGGTGAAAATGCCGCGAGTTTATAATATTGATGAAACTAAGTACAAACATAATTTCGCATTTGCGCTTTATGGCAACAAAAATCTGAACTGCAAATTACCCGCCGTGCTTGAACAATTTGTTGAAAAACAGTTATCCGAAAAAGCGTTGGCTGGATTTTCTCAACCGGTCAATCGCATCAACAGCGAGAACATGCAAAAAACTAAAAGCATTAATATTTACAATTTCGGCGCTAAAGGCGATGGAAAAACCGATGATACCGCCTCAATTCAGAAAGCGGTTGACGCGGCGACTGAAGCTGATGCTGAACTGGTTTTTCCGTGCGGATTATATAATATTTCAAAAACTGTCATTTTGCCGGAAAATATTGCAATAAGGGGCTTTGG
>JBAYVM010000456.1:0-2708 GCA_041674645.1 Victivallaceae bacterium
AGATCAGGTATTCGCACCGCTACGGACAAATACTCACAGAAACAAATCCTATCCAGCGAAAAATAATGGAGGCATTCGGCGTTAAGATAACGACATAGTTACATTATCTCGGGAATTCAGGTTGTCAGGAATGCGGAAATAAACTGGCGGATACCGCCGCCATCTGTATGAAATGTGGAGTTCCCACTTCATCTCACGCCACAACCGTCATTATTCATGATGCGACCATCCGGGCATTGCTGCCGGTCGGACGTTCGGCCAATGCGATTGCCGCCGGGTATCTCGGTCTAATCTCAGCTTTACTCATTCCCATTTGCGGCATTGCGTTGTTTTTTGGCCATCCCGGATGGAACTTGCTTCTGCATAATTTGTGGATGTTGTCACTGTTAATGCTCCCGGCGCCGCTGGCTTTCCTGTTTGGCATCCTGGCAATATTTGATATGAGAGTAAATCCGGAGAAACACGGCATGGGCAGAGCTGTTTTTGCAATCATCTGCGGGGCTTTATTCACGGTAGTTGGCGTGGCGATTGCGATTGTAGTAGTTTACGAAAGTACCGGAATCGGGAAGTGAATTAACCGGAAAAGCATGTTTTAATAAATTTTCTGCGATAAAATACCTGCGGTTTAGTATAATTTGTGACATAAACTCTCTTTTTTTATTTTCTTCAGGTTGAATATTTTTAAAAGTATCGTTACTTTAGGTAACGTTACTCAATGAAAGTAAGTGACGGGGCGGAGCGCGCCGGGGAGATTACTGCAAATCACATAATCTTCCATATCTTACAGATAACAATCCGCGGTTTTAACAGAATTATGCAAATAGATAAGAATCAAATTTTTGAACTGGAAATTTTGAAGCATGTGGACGAAACTCCATTGCTGAACAACCGGATGGTTGCGGCCAGGCTCGGGTGCAGTGTCAAGCTGGCGCATGAATTATTGCGCAAAATGGTTGGCAAAGGTCTTTTGCATGTCAGTAAAAAACATTCACGGCGCTGGGATTACTTTTTGACTGCCGGCGGCTTGGCGGAAAAAGCGCGATTAACGAGGGAATTTTTGTCATTTTCCAGATATTTTTATCAGGAGGCTCGCAAAGCCAGTTCGATGTTGTGCCGTTGCCTGGCTGAAAGCGGAATAAAACGCGTCGGCTTTATCGGTTCCGGCGATTTGGCGGAAATAGTTTATCTTGGAATCAAACAGTGGAAACTGGAACTCGTTGAAGTATTCGATAATCATTCCGGTGAATTTTTCGGGTCTAAAATCAGGTCGTTGAATGAGATTAGTGATTCAACTGCCGAGGCGTTGATTATCTGTATTTATGATGAACATTACCCGATGGTCGGTCCAAAACTGCCACCGGATGTTGCCAAATCCGACCGGATGTACTGGCTGTTTGATGAAAAATATTATGAACAATCAACAGCGCAAAAATAAAATTTTGTGGAGGTAGTCATGGACGAATTCATGCAGGCGGCGATTAATGAAGCCAAACTTGGTTTGCAGGAAGGCGGCATTCCTATCGGAGCCGTGATTGTTCATGATGGGAAAATCATCGGTCGCGGCCATAATCGCCGGATACAGAAAAATAGTCCGATTTTGCACGGTGAAATGGACGCATTTGAAAATGCCGGTCGGCGGCCGGCGAAAATCTACCGGGAAAGCGTGCTTTATACTACTTTGTCGCCTTGCATGATGTGTTCCGGAACGATTCTGTTTTTCGGCATTCCCAAAATAGTTATCGGCGAAAATGTTAATTTCATGGGTGAAGAAGAATTATTGCGTTCGCGCGGCGTGAAAGTTGAAGTTATAAACAATGAAGAATGCAAAAAGTTGATGTGTGATTTTATCGCCGCCCGTCCGGAATTGTGGAACGAAGATATCGCTGAATAAGTGATTTTTTAGATTTTTAAGCGTCAGTGAGAAGCGAAAGTATGAAAGACAACATCAAATTAGAAGATTTATCCAAGCATCTTTTCTGGGATGTTAATATAAAAGAATTGAATTTGCGAAAAAACATGAAACAGATTATCCACCGGGTTCTGGATTATGGTTTAATTGACGACTGGTTGATTATTCAGAGTTACTACGGCATCAGAGAAATAGCAGAAGTTGCGTTAACCATCAGAGATTTAGATAAAAAATCAGCATCGTTTATTGCATTAATCTCAAAAATACCTAAAGAAAAGTTTTTATGTTACACTACAAAACCATCGACACAGAAACACTGGAACTTTTAAAAAGAATTCAAAATCTTCCGGTTTTTGCTAACTTGCGACTAGTTGGCGGAACGTCTTTAGCTTTGCAAATCGGTCATCGCAAGTCTATAGATTTGGATTTATTCGGCAAAATTGAAAGCGACGAATTTTCTGTAGCAGGGGCGCTGAATAATACAGGACAGGTAACCGTTCTTAAAAAGTCAAAAAATATAAATATCTATACGATTAACGGGATAAAGGTTGATATTGTCAATTACCCTTATCCGTGGCTGAAAGATACTCTGGTTGAAGATAATTTAAAGCTGGCAAACATAGAAGACATTGCCGCAATGAAACTGGCTGCCATCACGAACCGGGGAACCAAAAAAAATTTTGTGGATTTATTTTTTTGTTAAAGATTTATCGGCTGGAGGAGATTTTTGAGTTCTACAAAAGCAAATATCAGGACGGTTCAACATTTCTTGTAATCAAGAGTTTGTCATATTTCGACG
>JBAYVM010000457.1:0-2707 GCA_041674645.1 Victivallaceae bacterium
AACACTAAATGCACATATCTCTTTTTGTAAGAGTGAATGCACAACTCCATTTTTTCATGAGGCGTTTACTTTTTCAATTAACATCAAATTGTTTCTCATAAAGATCGCGTGGATTTGAAACCGGGTGAATACATATTGCTCAATGATCATCGTCGCCCGGCATTTAAACGGGGAATTTCCAAGGAAACACGCGCAATTGTTCTTGAACGCAACGGCTACACTTGCCAAATGTGCGGTGTCGGTGCAGGCGATCAAGATCCGTTTCATCCAGAACGCACCATCCGGTTGACCATGGGGCATATTATCGACAAGAGCAAAGGCGGAGATGACACCTCGCAAAACCTTCGTGCCGTCTGTTCAAATTGCAATGAGGGATTGCAGAATGCAGCTCCGCCAAAACCAGATTTTATCCTATTGAAATCACAAGTTCGCCGGGCAACTCAGGAAGATCAAAAACAGATTTTGGACTGGCTGTGCGGAAAATTTAGATTAAAAGTCGTTCCCAAGTAATCATGTTACAAAATATTTGTTTGAGATAGCCTTATCCTGCCCCCGAAAACGGTCTATCTTCCTCCGTGTCATGCGTGGGGCAATGTTTTTCTGCACCCGTTTTGCTTTAGTTTTTATCGGTTTGTCAGCTTGAAATTGGCGCGGTTAAATGGCATTTTCTATATTTAACGCCAGTTTTTTCACGGAACTGGATGAATATAACGCAACAGGCTGTATTTTAATAAATTATACGTTTCAGGCGAAACTGGATTAAAAGAACAACAAATTAATAATATAAAACAGGGGATCGCGATGGCAGAAACTGACGATTTCAAAGGCATGAATAATTTAACTCCCAGAGCCAAACATGTGCTGGTGCTGGCGCAGAAGGAAGCGGAAAGATTCAATCACGATTATGTTGGCACTGAACATTTATTGCTGGGCCTGCTTGCGCTGGGCGAAGGCGTTGCGGTGGCGGTGCTTAAGTCAATGGGCTTGAATCTGGATCAGTTGCGACTGGAAACGGAAAAAGTCTGTGGAGTTGGCGGCCCGACCAAACAAGCGGGAATTGTTCCATTTACGCCCCGGCTTAAACGAGTTTTGATACTGGCGGCAACCGAAGCCAAATCCATGAATTATAATTTTATCGGCACGGAACATCTGTTGCTGGCGGTACTGCGTGAAGGCGAAAGCGCCGCTTCCAAAATCCTTGCCAATATGAAAGTGGATATTGAAAAAGTAAGAAAAGAAGTGGTTAAAGCCCTGGATTCAGACTATCTTCCGGAAGCGGAAGAAAACGGCGACATACCATTTTCTTCTACTCAAAACGAAGCAAATGAAAATCTTCCGGCGCTCAATGCGTTCGGACGCAACTTGACGGACATGGCGACCAGAGGCGAGCTTGACCCGGTTATCGGTCGTCAGGATGAAATAGAACGGGTAATTCAAATATTATGCCGCCGTACTAAAAACAATCCGGTGCTGATTGGCGAAGCCGGTGTCGGCAAGACAGCGATTCTTGAAGGGCTGGCGCAGGCAATTGCCGAAAACCGGGTTCCGGATTTGCTGGCTGACAAGAAAATTTTTGCGCTTGATCTGCCGTTGATGGTGGCTGGAACGAAATACCGCGGACAGTTTGAAGAACGTATTAAAGCGGTGATTGATGAAGTACGCAATTCCGGCAAAGTTGTGCTGTTTATTGATGAATTGCACACCATTGTCGGCGCTGGCGGCGCGGAAGGCGCAATGGATGCCGCGAATATTATTAAACCGGCGTTATCCCGCGGGGAACTGCAATGCGTCGGAGCAACCACGATGGACGAATATCGCAAAGGAATTGAAAAAGACGCTGCTTTGGAACGGCGTTTTCAGTCAATAATTGTCAATCCGCCGTCAATAGAAGATACGGTAAAAATTCTTCTTGGCCTGAAATCAACCTACGAAAAACATCATAATGTAAAATTTACCGACGATGCGCTTAAATCCGCAGTAAAACTTTCCGACCGCTACATAACCGGGCGTTTTCTGCCAGACAAAGCGATTGATGTAATGGACGAAGCCGGGGCAAGATCAAGGATTTACAACATCACGCCGCCGCCGGACACCAGCGAAATAGAGAAAAAACTGGAAGATTTGAAAACTAAAAAAGAAACCGCTATTTCGGAACAAAAGTTTGAAGAAGCGGCAAAATTGCGTGACGGCGAACGCGACCTGAAAAAAGAGCTTGACCAGGTCAAGGAAGAATGGCGCAACCATCGCAACAACAACGTTCCGGAAATCACCCGGAAAGAGATTGCGGAAATTGTCGCCAAGCTTACCGGCGTGCCGGTGCAACAGATGGAAGAAGGCGAAAGCCAGAAATTATTGCGCATGGAAAGCGAACTGCAAAAAAGTATTGTCGGACAGGATAACGCGGTTTCGATTATCTCCCGCGCACTTCGCCGTTCCCGGGCAGATTTGAAAAATCCCGCACGCCCGATTGGTTCGTTCATTTTCCTCGGCCCGACCGGCGTAGGAAAAACTCTGCTGGCAAAATCCCTGGCGGAATTCATGTTCGGCGATCAGGAAGCTTTGATTCAGGTGGATATGTCAGAATATATGGAAAAATTCAACATCAGCCGCCTGGTCGGCTCTCCGCCGGGATATGTCGGACACGGCGAAGGCGGCGAACTGACGGAACGCGTGAGACGGCGGCCATATTCGGTCGTGCTGTTTGACG
>JBAYVM010000458.1:0-2704 GCA_041674645.1 Victivallaceae bacterium
TTTCCCGATCGCGGCGATGAAGCCTACCGTTGCTTCAACAGAACCGCGCATCGCGGATGTTCTGCATAGTTATGCCGGAAACAACAAAATATTCCGTTGTCCGCTTGATATTATTTCGGAAAAAAGTTATGCTGGCAACACAGAAGAGAAAACATTTTTTGAAGCGGAAGGATGCAGTTATGAATATGCCAGCATGCTTGGCGGGCGAAAACTTGGCAATAAGATGGGCTGGGATAATATGTCATCCGCCAAACGGGTGGTAATGTTTGACTATGAATGTTTCCATAAAAGAAGCGGTCTGCTTCACTTGAGCCAGGATGAAAGCGGTTTTGACAACCTCAGCGTAACGCCAAAAGGCGGATCCAAAAATTACCTTTTCGCCGACTGGCACGTAAGTGATAAAATTTAACCGGCACAACGATCAGGATTGAGAATGAACTGGAAAAACAAAACGCGTAAAACAAAATTTATTCAACTTTCCACAGTGATAATATTAACGTTGCTTATACTGGCTGCCGGATTGGTGGTATTCTCAAAAAATCATCATGCTCCGGATCCTAAAAAAATGACTCCGCTGGCGGCAACAAAATATCTGGCGACAAAAGATTTTGCGTCACTGCCGGAAGCTGAACAGGCGGGTTATTTATCTAAACTCCAAGGAGATAAAAATTTTCCGCCAATGCTGCAAGACCGGGAATTAAGCGATGCCGAAAAAAATTCCATTCGCCGGAACACCGCCCGTTTGATGCACAAACAAATGAAAAAACGCATCAGCGAATTTTTCACGATGAGCCCGGAAGAACAGAATAAAACGATTGACAATATGATTAACGATATGAAAAAACGTCGCCTGGCTGGCGGAGCCGGTGGACCGGGCGGACCGCCGCCGAACGGAAACAGAGATGCAATGATGCAAAATATGCTGGAAAACTCAAGTTCAACCGAACGCGCGCAGATGAACGAAATTCACAAGCGCATACAACAAAGAATGCAGAACAGACAGTAAACACAAAATAAGGAGGCAAAACAAACGGGCGTATATACGATGATTTCAAAAAAGTTTTGTGTCTGAAAAAAACGAAACCACTGGAGAGTAAAGAAATGAAAACAAAATTGATCGTCGCGTTAACCGCAATTGGAATGCTGGCCTCTGCAATGTCAATCCTCGCCGAAGATATGCCGCCACCACCGCCGGAAAATCAACCGCCGCAACAGGAAATTAAACCACAGGACATGCCAGGCAATAGAGGCGGCGAAATGCGCGGGCGCAACGTCATGCGCGAACGCGGCGGACG
The DNA here is from genome assembly GCA_041674645.1 of Victivallaceae bacterium. Lineage (GTDB taxonomy): Bacteria > Verrucomicrobiota > Lentisphaeria > Victivallales > Victivallaceae > JBAYVM01. The sequence goes on from JBAYVM010000458.1 coordinate 1,296, forward strand.
CATGGAAGGTATGAACAAGTTGATGCCGGAACGTCAACTTGAGGCAAAATATCCCGAAGAAATGAAAGAAATAAAAAAATTACGGGACACGGCAAATGAAAAAATGCAGGCCCTGGTAAAGAAAGAACAGGCTGAAATCAAAGCCCGGCAGGAAAAACAGGAAAAATTCAGAAATGCGATTCAGGAATACAAAAAGAATCCCACGCCTGAACTGCTGGAACAAATTAAGGCTGGTGTGACTGATCATTACACCATGCAGCTTGAAAACATGAAAAAACGAATTGGCACGGAAGAAACTCGCATCAAAGAAGCCAAAGCCAAATGCGAAGAACTCGCTGCCAATAAAGATCAGGAAATCGCTAAAAGAATAGAAAATATCACCAAAAAATAACCGTCGGTTTGCAAAAGCAGACGTGCATTTCAAAGCGTCGTAATGTCCACCCCAACGCATTATGGCGCTTTGTTTTTATGAAAATATTAATCAGGTTTATGTTACTGCATTTTTACCTCTGCGGCTATATTTCATCTGAAATTAGAAATTGCCTTGCCGACACAAAAAGTGTCAAGATTTTACATAGATTTCAAACCGATACATTCCAGGTTGCCCATTTTATACTCTTGCATTTTATAATTCATTATGTTATATTCGTATATCGTGAAGTTAGATAAATTAAAAAATGGAGTAAAACCATGAAATCAAAAATCACAGTCATTTCTCTCATGGCCGCCGGAATCGCATTTTCAACAATTGCCGCCGACACCACGCCAGCCCAGGAAGCAACTACGGCCCCGGCTCAGGAAACAGTTATTCCCGCAAAAAAACAATGCGCCAGAATTGACATTGACGGTAGCAAAGACAAAATCAATCTAAAACCGGTCAAGGGAATGGCCAATGCTGCATGGATGAAGAAAAGAGACCTTGATCAGAATTTTCTATATTCTCACTCAAATCCGTTAAATGCCGAAGTGTGGGAAGATATGGAAGTGTCTTTTATTCCCGACAAAGACGGAGCCGTTGTGTTGAATCTCATGGGCATGTGGTATGTTCCCAAAGGTGAAAAAAAGAACATTCCGATATGGGTTGAATTCGATGAAGTTCAGCTTACCGGAGCAGAACTGAAAAACGGCGGCTTTGAGCAGCTTGATGAGAAAGGAAAAGTCGCGGATTGGAATTTGAAAGGCGATTTAATCAAAGGCAAAGCTCAAGCTGGCGACAACGCCATCAAAGTATGTGCCAATAATCGGGCTCTGCAAACTATAAAGGTCACAAAAGATCAACAAGTAACCATCAAAGCCAAAGTTAAAAAAGCTGAGTAAACCTTTTATTACTGTTACTATGCTCGGACTCTTACTCAACATCACGGGTAAGAGTTTTTTTTTCCGGTAATATCATTAACTTTTCGAGAAAA
>JBAYVM010000459.1:0-2700 GCA_041674645.1 Victivallaceae bacterium
TCATTCTAACGGGAACCGAAGGTGTTGCAGCCGCCTTGTCATACTACTTTGATAGCTACCGGTTGTTCATCAGTCTTTACCTGGTATTTCAATCCATATTGCTGGCATTCGCTTTTGCCAAGGTGAGTAGAGTATTCGCGGCCCATTCATTAGCCACTGTTACCACAGTCATTCTCTGTCTCGCATTAATGCCTGAATTTCAATTTGCTCAGCCAGAGCCACAGAATGAGCGAATCATTCTGGTATTGTTCGGCGGTCTTCTGACGGGGGTGGCCAAGGCGCTTGCCTTCAGGAGTCGAGGATCGACCGGAGACGAAGACATTCTCGGCGCCTATTTTGCCATGAAATACCTCAAGCCGGTTGGATCCATCACCGTACTCGCGGCCGTAGGCTCCACGGTCTTTGGTCTCGCTATGGCATATCTTAAAGATCATAACTTCGCAGTTGTGGTCAACACCCTCATGTATACGTGCATCTACATTTTCTTTTCTTCCGAAACACTCAACAATCTGTATCGAAAGTTCCAGCTAACAATGGTCACCATCATCTCTCGCGAGTCCAAACACATTGGGGAAGCGATTACAACCGCATTCGCTCATCGCACTTTCACGGTGCAAACGGGAGTTGGGGGGCGCAGTGGCGAGCCCTTTTTAATGGTACGAACCATCATCACCAAAGAAGAACTTCCGAAGATGGTCGAAGCCATTGAGCAGGCCGATCCCACCTGCTTCTACTATCATCATGATATTGAGGGTATCTCACGCCGATACTACATTACGCCAATCGGCTGACCATGCTTCTCGAAGATGGCTCAATTGAAGTCAATTTTGCCACAGAAAGCCCACGTTATTTCTGCAAAAACAGGTACAATCATCCTATAATTTTTAAGGCGGAGAAAATCCAGAAGTCAGAAGCTCAGTCTTTGAGCAAACACGTGCGCCCAATTGAACATCTGTTTTTCTGTGATTCAACCGGCATTCAGTTTTATTATCCCAACGGGATAGCACGTTAATCATAGCTCACTACTTGAGCAGGAACGTGTGTTAATTGAAAGTCGGCTTTTTCTTGATTTTCAAGTTCCTTTCTCCCTGCGCAAAGCATTCCTGTGAGCTTACGAACGTTCCTGACAGAAGCGTATAATGCAGGCGTTCAATTTCTCCGGATATCATCAAGAGAATAAAAGAAGTCCGGAGGAGAAAGAGGCCAGATGAACCAGGCGTTTCAGCGGACATGCCGCACCGCAGAACTTTATCTTTGGGTAAATTGCGTCCAGGTTAGAAGCCGACGAGACCCCGATATTTCCTTACTGCATATTGTTGCGGTTGTCAATATCCGACTGGTCGGCGGCTAAAGATTGCAGACGTTGTGGCAACATTTTTTTTACTACAGCAAGTCCAGCTGCCTTAACCAACGGCGGTTCACCGTTTTGCGGCAGACGTTCGGTCATCCGTCTGGCCAGCAGAAAACCGACTGTTCCGGCAATCACATCCGCCGCCAGACGCGCCCAGAACAATCCAGCCAAAGAATGAAAATATAACGCCAGCAGTGAAAAAGGAATCATCAACCCGATAATCCGCAGTCCGTTCAGCCAGGCAGCGACAGCGGGGCGGCCGCAACCGATGAAAAAGAACCCGGCATAACGGTGGACTTCAATCATCCCGAACCCCCAGGGAATGATGCGCATAGCCATTGCCATAATTTCCTGCACATTTTTGTCGTGTGAGAAATGCCGGACCATGACATCCGCAAAAATGAAGTAGATTACTGCCATGAAAGCCAGAAAACAAAAGGCAAAGCGCATAGAAAAACGTCGACACATCCGGATGCGTTCGTACAGCCGCGCTCCAAAATTCTGCCCAATCATTGGCATCAACCCGATTCCCAACGCCATTGGGAAGACGAACGCCACCATCTCCAGACGGCCAGCCGCAGCGGTCGCAGCTACCGCAACGTCGCCGAATTCCGCGGTGACGCGAGTGATGATTGCTGAACCAATCGGCATCATCAACATGCCGATGGAGGCGGGGACGGCGTAAACAACCATAATGCCCCAGGCGCGTTTAAGTTGCCGCCAAGGTATCTTCTCGAACCGCAACAATTTCTGCTGCCGACAAAGTATCCACAAAATGGAGAGCGCAGTCGCCATCTGAGAGATGATGGTTGCGACAGCAGCGCCCCGGATACCCATTGCGGGGATTGACCCGAACCCGAAAATAAATGCCGGGTCTAATACGACATTGATAAGCATCCCCATGACCATCAGCGAACTGGCTGTTTTAACCTTACCCACGGAGATTAACAGGCTGTTGCCAGTCATCGACAAGGCCGCAGTAGCGCAACCGAAATACCAGATATTCATGTACCCTTTGGTTAACATCAAGGTTTCACCACTGGCGCCGAACAGTGAAAATACATGATTGGTGGTGCTCATCCCGATGGTCGCAATCAGGATTGACAAGATGAAAACCAGCAACAGTCCGGAGGAAATCAGCTTGGCCGCCTTGTTCCTTTTTTGACCTCCAATGGCCTGGGCCGCTGTGGTCATTACTCCGGCGCTCAAGCCATGAAACACACATCCGACCAACATTATCACCGGGAACGTAAACCCCATAGCAGCCAGCGGTTCAGCGCCCGGCAACTGACCGACAAAATAGGTATCGGCAATGTTGTAACCGGATATCGCCAGCGTTCCGGCAATCA
>JBAYVM010000460.1:0-2698 GCA_041674645.1 Victivallaceae bacterium
ATTTGTTTTTGCCGGTAGATATACTGGCGGAAATTTCTTTGAAAAAATCCCGCACTTTTTCATTGCGCCACTGCATCCATTGTGTCCGGTACTTACCGGTCAAGAGTTTAAACCGTTGTTCAAACCGGTCTGGCGCATCGGCGTTGACCGCCAATTTGATGCCAGTTTCTTTTTCAAACAATCCAACAGTCAGGTCGTCATAGCCGACTTCCTCAGGAACTGAACCCAGCACACTGAAACTCGGCAGCCACCAGGAACCGCGAATCATGAACAGTCCGTCCACGCCGCCATCCGCCTGGTAGTTGTTGTAAATTGTTGACACGAGCTCCATGCAAGCGGCTTTAACCGCAGGATGCAGAAAATTAATCCCGCAGCCCAAGGCATTTATTACCGGTTTGCCATGCCGGTCAAGGAAATAAATACTTGCTGCTTTGCCGGATTGCATCTGGCGTTGACTGCCTGCTGTGTCCAGTCCAACTTGCAAAGTCGGCGAGGTAATAAACTCGAATCCGAGCAGACAGTGGATACGGTTCGCCCGGTACATTTGAATCATCAGCCGTAACGGGTCGAAACTTTCTTCGGCGATGTTGTTGTTATGTTTGACTACTGGAATCTGGCCATTGTTATACATGTAAGCGCCTTCTACCGCCATATTCATCCCTTGGAAGCGTAGCAGTTGAATCTTTCGCTCGCACATTTTATACCAGTAATACCAGTTATTTTGACGGTAGTCCATCGTAAACTGCCGTAGCAGCGGATTGCCGCCGTTGCCGGATACTGCCGCCTGATTCATGCGTTCATAATGGGTGCCGAACATGCGTTGGCTGTCCGGCATTTCCATTCCGGGAACGCCGCCTTTCAGCGTGTAAATATTGATCTTAGTCGCCGCTGCTGTTTTGCCGCTGGCGGCGTTCATGACCACCACCGCCGCCGCTTGACTGCACGGAAAATAAAGATAACGCAGTTTCTGCTCTTTTCCGGTCAACGGATAGCGTTTGCCGGTAATGCATGAACCGGTGGTGTTGAACCAGCCGCGGTTGCCGCTGTCCGGATTATTCGGGAAAGGTATTGGATATTGCTCAATAACCCCTGAATATACGCCGCGAATGTCGTTGTCAGGAATAAGAATTTCCACCAGATATGGTTCGCCCAGTTTCAGCCCGTGCAGTCGATAGGCAAAATAATCCCAGGCGTTAGCGCCGGTTTCGCGGTAAACCATGCCGTCTTTTTTTACGACTTTGCCTTTATTCAATTTAGGTGGATTGTACATGCCTGCATGATTCAGGAATTCCTTGTCGTCAGTTGTCGCGGTAGCACAATCAATGCTGCGCACCAATGTCATTCGCCGTTCTAGTTCCTGTTCATAATTCGCCGGTTTGATCAAATCCTGTGCAATTTGTCCGGCGACCACAAACTCGTCGCTGCGTGTTTCGATAGAACGGTTACCGGAATTTAATTTCCAGTAGATACGATAGGGGCCGGCAGAAACTTTATCCAGTCTAACCGTGCAGGATGCTACGCCGTTTTGCTCAGCATATTCCGGATTGACTTTAATGGTTTTACCGGTAACTCCAGTATCCTGGTTTTTAATATAATAACTTAAAGCGCTTTTTTCGGACAGCCCGGCAGGAATTTTTACCGTGAAGGATGGATTTTCGGAATCAACGAAAACCGGGAATTTTCGGTCAGCCGGAGCAGTTTCCAGCAAACCCATATATGCCGGGTCAAGTCCGGAACCAGCGGTCTGACCGGTGGACAGATTTACATAATCGTCATACAGAATATCGGTCAGGGCGGCATTGGGCCACGCATTGTCATTGTAGCTTGGTTGCATCCAGTCAGATTGACGCATAACAGAACATTTCCATTTAGTATCGCCAAGCAACCGGGTGAGATTGCCGTCACGAGCCACAGCTACACCCTCAAAATGCCAGTCCGGATTGCCGCCGGACCAGGAACGGAATTCCCGGCTGAACGCGATGGTGTTTTCACCTTTGTGCAGAAATGGCTGGATGTCAATGGTTCTCTGAATGCCGGACGGATAAACTTTGTTTCCGAAATCAACTTTCTTCCCGTTAATATACAGTGCATATGATGGACAGACCCGGAACGTGGCTTTCGCCATTACCGGCGCTTCCGGAAGATTGAATTGCCGCCGGAAGAAAACCTCCACTGAGGCCGGGAAAATACTGATATTTTTAACTTTTACTTGAGCATTAGGGGTTAAACAGTCGAATTGAATGCCGACAATCAACGGCGCTGGAAGAACTTCCCGCACAAAACCGATGTTGTCGTCGCCAGTCTGTGCGCCTTGGCCTTTTATCGTAAACTCCTCCACTTGACGATAAACCAGACTGCCGTTTCTTAAAGTAAAATATCCGAATCTCCACTTGGTCGTTTCGTTTTGCTCGACTTCAAAATGCAGTCGGTAAATGTCTTTGCGTGCTTGGTTCCAGCCGGAACCGAAGCGGATGCTTGAGGCTGACGGAGCAATTTTACTCTGACCAAATCCGAAAGAAAACTCCTTGCTTCCAGTAGTGAAATTCAATGTTCTATTTTGAATCGAATATGGGCCGTTTGCGTAACCATTTTTCTTAAACCAGTCATCGCTGAAAGTCAACGGCTGTCCGTATTCGGCAGTGAAAAAATCTTGTCCGGTTGCCACCCAAAGTTTATCTTTAAGACCGAATCCTGGATA
>JBAYVM010000461.1:0-2698 GCA_041674645.1 Victivallaceae bacterium
ATCCGTTCAGTTTTATACAGTCCAGCGGCTTTAATTTCAGCGAGTTGTGTTTTGAGAAAGTTTTGCATTTTGCCGTACATAATTTATTTCTCCCAGTTAAGAACGACTTTGCCGGATTGTCCGGAACGCATTGCTTCAAAGCCTTGTTCGAAATCAGTAAAGTGGAAATGATGAGTTATGACTGGAGTGATGTCGAGTCCGGATTCAAGCATGCTGGTCATTTTGTACCAGGTTTCATACATTTCGCGACCGTAAATGCCTTTGATGGTCAAGCTATTGAACACTACTTTGTTCCAGTCAATGATAGTTTTTCCTGGCAGAATCCCCAGAAGCGCGATTTTTCCGCCGTGGCACATGTTGTCAATCATGTTGTTCAGCGCTGTCGGATTGCCTGACATTTCCAGTCCGACATCAAAACCTTCTTTCATTTTCAGTTCTTTCTGAACATCTTTGAGTTGTTGTTTAGATACGTCAACGGCTCGGGTAACGCCGATTTTTTCCGCCAGCTGCAACCGCCACGGATTGACATCGGTAATAACCACATATCTAGCTCCAGCGTGTCTGGCAATGGCTGCGGCCATAATTCCAATAGGTCCGGCGCCGGTAATCAACACGTCTTCACCGAGCACCGGAAATGATAACGCAGTATGAGTAGCGTTGCCAAGCGGATCAAAACATGAGAGCACATCCGTGGAAATAGCCGGATTGCAATGCCAGACATTCGTTACCGGAATGACCAGATATTCGGCGAAAGCGCCGCACCGGTTGACACCGACACCACTCGTATTCGGGCATAAATGACGGCGTCCGGCGAGGCAGTTACGGCAATGTCCGCAGACGATATGTCCTTCTCCGCTCACTAAATCACCAATTTTTAAAGCATGTACATTGCTGCCAAGCGCTTCAACGGTGCCGACAAATTCATGTCCTATCGTCATTGGCACCGGAATCGTGCGTTGTGACCATTCATCCCAGTTGTAGATATGAACATCGGTGCCGCAGATTGAAGTCTTTTTTATTTTAATCAGCACATCGTTTATTCCGTACTCCGGAACCGGAACGTCACACAGCTCCAATCCGGGCGCTGCCTTAGTTTTTACTAATGCTTTCATATTTTTACCACTCCTTGTTTTTGTAAAATAGCTTATTCGCGTTTGATATATTGAACATTTATTATTATAGTAATGCAAAAGTCATTTTGCAATACCTTGTTTAAAATATTTAACAGATTTCATTATAATGAACAAAAAGATTGATATGAAAAAAATTCCGGCGCCGCCAGCGATAGGAAAGAATGTAAAAAAAGAACGACTTGCGCATAAAATGTCGTTAGATGATTTATCAGTTGCCAGCGGCGTTTCGAAAGCGATGTTGTCGCAGATTGAATCAGAAAAGGTCAATCCCACCATCGGCACCATGTGGAAAATCGCCCATGCGTTCAAAGTTGACTTTAATGTTCTACTCAAAGGCGAGGGGGATAAAATCCGCAAATTTGACATTAATCGCCGGGAAGATATTACGATTCTTGATACCGATGAGTCCGGGGTTCATATCAACGTGCTTTCACCTATTTCCATGTCTGAAGATCTGGAACTTTATATTTTAACTTTCAAACCTGACGGAGTTCTCCGTTCCAGTGCGCACTTTCCGGAAACTGAAGAATTTCTCACCGTATTGAGCGGAAAAGTAAAAGTTACCGCCGGCAAGAAAACAGTTGTGCTGAATGAAGGCGATGTACTGATTTATCAATGCGATGTTGATCACAGCATTGAAAACATGAACTCTGCTGAATCTAAAATTTACCTGGTAGTACATTTTTATTCCGGAAGAAAATAGAGATTTTTCAATATGAGGTTCTTAGAGAAATGGGCGTAGAGTAGAATTATTTTCAAAAATGTTTTCCTTATTCCACTAGTATCGTAAAGATATTATTGTTGCCTTGATATTAAGCAGTATTTTGTTTTTGTGTTTTGTTTTACCTAACGTTAATCAGCTGGCGGATTCTAATTTTTCCATGTTAACCGGAGAAAATCTTTTGTACAATGCTTCTTTGAATCTGGCAGACAGTATGAAAAAAAGCAGACTTGACCCAGCAGCACAATATCAGTTGTATGCCAATAGTTCAGGGGATGTGTATTACGGCTACCCAATTGGAACGTCTATACTTTCAATTCCAGCGATTGCCCTGTCCAATCTGATTGGTTACAAAGCTATGCTTCCAGACGGCAGTTTCAGTGAAAAAAATGAAGCCAGGATCCAAAGATGCGTTGCGGCATTAACCATGATTTTGTTTGCGTTAATTCTTTACTTGACTGCCAGGATGATATTACCGCCTGTTATCAGTTCTGTCTGTGTACTTGTGACAATATTGGGATCTCAGGCTTGGAGTACTTGTTCACGTGGAGCCTGGAGTCATAACTGGCTATGTGTTATGACCGCAACAGTCATTTTGTTACTGCTTGGAGAGAACTTGAAAAAAATTCGTAAATATCCGATTATTGTCGGATTAGCGTTAGGTCTTATGTTTATGTGTCGTCCGACAGCGGCTTTATTCATTATTTTGTTTATGCTGTTTATTTGGCATAATTACAAATTTTATGATTTTATGAAATGCGCGATTACCGCTTTCTGTTGTTTATTATTGTTCGTGTTGTATTCCTTTTATTGTTTTAACACACCGTTACCACCTTATTACATG
>JBAYVM010000462.1:0-2691 GCA_041674645.1 Victivallaceae bacterium
ATAACTCTTCATGTAATCTTATTGGATTAGATTTCAGGCGTTGTGGGTTTTGCACAACGCAAGTTTTCATGCGCCTGCGTAGGTAAAAGTGTAAAGTAAAATTAATCAAATATGAAACATGCCAATTTATATCATCGCTTTTGTTTAATCAGGCGCCTTTGCGGATGTGTTTAGGCTTGTGCCAGATGCCATCCCGGCTGGAAGAATAAAGCAGATAATGTTCACAACAGAGTTTTCCGAAAAACGGCAGTTCCGGGAGCCAGACTTTCCGGCGTTCCCATAATTCAATTTCCCGTGCGCCCAACGGCGATTCATAACTGCCTTCTTCACCTTGTCGTTTGAACTTTAAACGGGCGTCGTGAATACGTTTGCCGCCGATATTGAACAGTTCGTTCCGTCCCAGAATCTCCAGTCCGAATTTGGCGGCGTCGCGGCTGAAACGGGTTTGATCGAACAGGATGAATGAGCTTGCGGTCATGGCGTCAATATGTGGATAAATCCGGTCAAGGAAGCCGAATGTTTCGTCAAGATAACTGGAATTGCTGCCCGGCGCGCCGAAAATCATCATCAGTAAATTGGAAATCCCGGCGGTTGCGGCATCGGTTATTACTTGGGCGGAAATATTCACGTCAGTGCCTTTGTTCATAATGTCCAGCATTGCCTGCGACCCGCTTTCCATTCCCCAGCTAATCCAGCAGCAACCAGCCATGGCGGCTTTTTTCAGCAGTTGCGGAGTGTAGCCGGCAACAGTTCTGGCCATGATTTGAAAACGACACGCCAGCCCCGCCGCGAGTATGGTATCGCAAAGCTGTTCGAGTTCCTCCGGCGCAATATACTGGTCGGCGAAATAAAAGTGACGGCAGCCGTACAAAGATTGCAATTGAATCATTTCCTGCACCACGGCGAGAACCGGACGTTCCCGGTACGTACCGAACGAAGTATTGTGAAAACAGAATGAGCATTTTCGCCATTTACAACCGCGTCCGGCAAGTATCGGCATCACCGGTTCCGGATTGAAATAATCATTCTGCCTGAAACTGGAAAAATCCGGGAAGGCGATTTGAGATAAATCTTTGACATAGAGCGACGCGTTTTTGGAAACATTTCCATTGTTATCCCGGAAAAAAGCTCCGGGAATATTTTGGTGCGGGGTGTTCTGGAGCAGCATATTGAATCCAATTTCGCCTTCGCCAGTGAGAATGGCGGAAATATATGGCATGGCGTCCAGCAGTTCCAGCGGTGAAACCGCACTCATTGCCGATCCGCCAAAAACCATATCCGCGCCATAATTGCAAATGGTTTTCAAGTATTTTGCCAGCGCCGCGGCAAACGCCAGCTGGTCGGTGTACATAATGGAAAATGCCACTGTTTCGCACTCATCACCGCCGCGTATTCTGATTGACTGGCGCAACAGCATTTGCGCCAAGTCGTTATCCAGCTCGCCGCATTCAATAAAATGTTTCGCTTTGCGTTCAAGGACATCAATAATACGTCTAACTTCCGGCATGTGGCTGAAATGCTTCTCATAATTTTCCTGACATAAAAATACCTCAAGCGGGGCATGGCTGAAATTCCGCATTGCGGTCAGCCCGGCGGAGGTATCGCAAACATGATTCCACAATTCAATGTTTGCGTCAAAAACGGAAAGTTCTTCCGCTCCGCCAATGGCGGCCAAATAAGCTGTTCCAAGTGGAATGTAAGTCGGACTTGTCCGTGGCGGAAATACCAGTTTTACCATTATTTCTACATTTTGTTAAAAGTTCAGTCATTTCGGAAATACTTCTTTCCCGTAATCGCATAAATATCTATCCGCGTTCAATTAAAACAAGCCGTCGTCCGTTAATTTTCATTAAATCCATGATAGGAAAGAGCCAAGTGGAAAGTTGGCAAGCAAGAAAAGTAAAAAGCTTAACACCGTCCGTCGCACGGACTTTCGCTGTGCAGCATTTGTGGAGTGTGTCGCTCCTGTGCCGCTTTGACTTTTTTATTAACCATGACATGAAAAAAGTTAAGGGTTGAAGACGGAATATCCAAAACTGAAGAAGTTAATCAACTTTATTTGTCGTTGCAGATTTGAACTTGTTTATACCTGACTTTCAAACTTTCAACTTTTCTTGCTTGTCCCCTTTTACCGTTTTGCCGGTGTAGCCTCGTCCGTCCCGGACGAAAAGAATATAAACGCAAAGCCGCAAAGAACGCAAAAAAGAGGAAAATTTACCATGAAGGACGTGAAGAGAATGAAGGGTTTTCTTCTGGAGGGCTTGTATGCCTCTGGAGTCCCGCGACTGCGAGATCCGTCGATGCCGTTTTTCCGACGAAGATATTTTAACCACGGAAAACTCTGAATACACGGAAGGAGTTTATTTGGAGGAATTGTCCGCAGATGATACAGATTGACGCAGATGAGAACAGAAAGAAAATTTCGCCGTTTTAGACACTTAACACTTAACACTTAACACTTCCGCATTTCAGAACTTGAACTGTTCTCGTTTTCCAGTGTCGCACCGTCTTCGCGTTAAAATAGTTTTCCCCACATAAAATCATCCGTAAATTCCTGAATTCAACCAACGAAAACACAAAAGCTAAAGTTTGACACCGGTATCCATGACAAAAAACGTTGTCAACACGATTAGAGAAAATATGAATTAATTTTCTCCGGTGTAGGGTTCTCTCTCTGAGAGAACGTTTTCC
>JBAYVM010000463.1:0-2689 GCA_041674645.1 Victivallaceae bacterium
ACAGTAATTATATTTTTCATGTTTTCCCAGCAGGAATACAGTCTGATTACCCCCACTAAAGCGGAAGCGGAAGAAGCGTTGGCCCGCACGGAGAACATTCGCAGTAACATTTATGCAAGAATAAACGAAAGCCATGAGTTAAAAACAACCGTGCGCGAACAGTAATCCGATTATTTTATTCAGTTTAACCAGAGCTCAGTAAAGGTGTCCAGTTGAATGTCGTTTTTATTCTCGCACAACAACTTATACGCTTCCGTCAGGAACGTTCGTAAGCTCACAGGAATGCTTTGCGCAGGAAGAAAGTAATTAAAAATCAAGAAAAAACTGACTTGCAATTAAACACACGTCCCTGCTCAAGTGCTGAGTTCTGGTTTAACAAATATTTTGCGGGATAATCTGCAAACTTCCCAAACCTTTAACCCCTACCATATCGGCAATCACGCCACATTTAACTCTGAACAAAAAACATATCGGGCGGTCATAATCATTTAAGCTTTCAAAATTCCCCTGCCCTTTGGAAATAATCAGGTCGGAATTTTTCATTTCCGCGATGAATTCCGGGCTGGAATGCTGCAGCGACACTCCCGGTGTCATGTCTCCGGTGTGCATTAACGGAACAAAATCCAATCCTGAATGCGCCACTTCCCGCGGAGTAATATCATTCAAAATCGGCTCCCCGCGTACACCGAGGGTAATTTTATCACGGTAAAGTTCAATCAGCAGCCGGTCAAAAACCGCTTCGCCGCAATTGTCTGCGATGTAAAAGATTTTTCCGGCATTATCCATTGCAGATTTCATAAGTTTAATCGCAGACAGGTCTAGCGGCAAATCAAAAACTTCCATAATCCGGTGTTTTGCCGTATTTATGTCAAAATAACGGTCAGCCCCGTAATCAATAATATTGCCGCCAATAACCAGGCGAACAACCGATTCAAAATAGTCACGATGATGTTTTAATTCATCGCGCAGGAACGGCAACAGTTCCAGCGCAAATTCTGTTGAACGGTCTTTTTCATCAATATACAAGTCGGAAATGCCGGTTATCTCCTGAATAATCTTGTGAAAAAGTCTGGCTTGTTCCGGCGGAGTTATCGCCAGATTTGTCCCCAAAGCTTCCGCCAGCGTCCGGGTGATGATATGATGCCGCTTGGCGTCGTCATCCGTCACCATTTTTGCAATGTGCACAATATGAGAAACAATACACGGAATACAGTCAAAAGTAATTTTCATATATCTCCATAATTTCAACCGTCAATAATAAATGCTAATCTGAAAATGATAACTTATTCTTAATATTCGTTCACGCGACCGCAACGTCTATAACAAACAAAATATTTCCATTACAACCAAAAAACAAGAGCGCCAATATTATTGTTCAATATAAAATAAAAAAGTTATCTGTGTCGAAAAAGCTTCTGACAGTACCTGAAATCATGTAATTTTCGCAAAATAATTCAAGATAAACACTGGACAACATAAACAATTAATGATATTCTAAACTCTGCATTTTTCTATTTCTGAACAAATGGTAGTGAATATTTTGATAAAAAAGTTAAAAGCCAGTAAAGTTTTGCTGCCAGCAATTTTATTATCAGGTTTACTTATAACTATCACCGGAGTTGTAACATGTAAGCGTTACACGGAATCCTGTGTTAAAAAACGTCTTTTTTCCAACCTGGACAAAATCCCTGCCAATGAGTTCGGACTTGTACTGGGTACGTCCAAAATGTTGCATGGCAAAGAAAACCTCTATTACAAATACCGTATGCGCATGGCAGCTGAGTTATACCGCAAAGGCAAGATAAAATATTTTTTGGTCAGTGGCGCCAGAAAAGACAAGTTCAACTACGATGAACCAACAGACATGAAAAGGTCATTGATTGAACTCGGCATTCCGGAAAATGTAATTTTCAAAGATAATGCAGGCTTCCGCACGCTGGACTCAATAATCAGAGCTAAACAAGTTTTTGGTCTGGATAAATTCACGATTATATCACAGAATTATCACAACTCCAGGGCGGTTTATATCGGTCGCTATTACAATTTGGATGTTATCGCCGCCGATGCGCAGGACACGGATATACCGGAATACAAATATCCGAATCATTTGCGGGAATATCTGGCAAAAGTAAAAATGATGCTTGACCTCTATCTTCTCGCCACCAAACCTATTGTCTCATCTGAGGAAAGCTGTTATTTCAATCTTAGCCGTACAGTACATAAAAAGCGACCACTGCAAAGAAGCGTAACCACACTTTAAGCGCCAATGCAAACAACCAGCGGGATTAACATTTCCGCAATTTCTTCACATGCTCCAATAGTATCGCCAGTCGCACCGCCAATCTTATGCCGACAGTAAATTCGCCAGGAAATACAGAAAATCATGACCGCCGCCGCCGCGACTAAACCTCTGTATCCCAACATCCAGCCGCAGAGCCCAAACATTACTCCCAACGCCCATATACAGCTCAGTATAGATTTACGCCGGAACATTATTTCGCCCAATCCTGACGGTCTGGCGTAACGGGAAATATTAACATAAAATACAATCGCACATCTGCCACTGACCGCCGCCAGAAAAACTACCGGCACAAGTTGTTCCGGCATCATAGAATAAAAAGCCGTGGCTTTTATGCCCAATACCCCAAACATCGCCAACACGCCCATCGTGCCAATCCGGCTGTCGTGC
>JBAYVM010000464.1:0-2686 GCA_041674645.1 Victivallaceae bacterium
GCGCATTGTCGGCGATGCGGCGGCGGCGAACGGGATTTTGATTGCGCTGGAAACGCATAATTGTTATCTGCACGACATCGCCACTTCCTGCAATAAACTGATGGAGCAGACCGGACATGATGCCGTCGGACTGAATTACGACCACGGAAATATTTTTATTAACCGGAACGGCGAGTCCATTGCGGATGTGTTCAAACTCATGGGCGGCAAGATTTATTATGCGCATCTGAAAAACTTGATCAAACCGGTGGGCATGGCGCTGCCAGGCGGTTTTATTCCCACCCGCTTGAAAGATGGACATATTAATAATCGGGATATTGTTGATCGTCTGCGCCAAACATTACGTTCCGGAATGCTGGCGCTGGAGTATCCTTGTTCCGGTGACGGAATATTCGCTGCGGAAGAGGATATGGAATATATGAGGTCATTGAAAAAATACTTCAATATCGCATAACTGACATTTTTAACCACGAAGTAAAGTCAGTACTGTAATTCTACGTTGACAAATTAATATTGGACTTTTACAGACAGGTTAAAAACTAAAAACATCTATTTATTTAAAAAATGATGTTACATCTGAGAAAGAGTGTTGACTTATATGAAAGGATGATTTATAATAATAATATTTAATCGGGTTGGCAAGATATTTAAGCACAAATTTAAAGAGGTTTTGATATGAGTAACTTAGCATTGCTGGGTGGAAAAAAGCAGATAACGCATGAGCATTCCAGCGTATTCCGTTGGCCGATAGTAAATGAGGCGATGGAGCAGGCGGTATTGGGCGTTTTGCGTGACGGCAACATGTCTGGAACCGACATTACCCGGAAGTTTGAAGAAAAATACGCGGAATGGCATGGAGTAAAATACGCATTGGGACATAATAATGGGACGGCGGCGTTGCAAGCGGCTTTTTGGGGCGTCGGGGTGCGGCGCGGAGATGAAATTATTGCTCCGGCCGTTACCTATTGGGCAACCTGTCTGCCGGCGTTGTCGCTGGGTGCATCTGTCGTATTTGCCGATATTGACGCAAAAACTTTATGTATAAATCCTGATGACATTGAACACCGGATAACGGAGCGGACTAAAGCTATTGTGGTGGTGCATTACATGTCATACCCGGCGGATATGGACAGAATCAATGCGATTGCGCGTAAGCATTCGCTGAAAGTGATTGAAGATGCTTCTCATGCGCATGGCGCGTTGTATAAAGGAAAAATTGTGGGTTCACTTGGCGATGCTGCCGGCTTTTCCTGCATGACTGGAAAATCATTTGCGATTGGCGAAGGCGGAATGTTGACGACCAACGACAAAGATATTTATGAAAGCGCGTTGATGTGGGGTCATTACGCTCGTCAGGATAAGATAGAAAACGAGAAATACAGTGGACTTACCGGGCTTCCCTGGGGCGGTTGCAAATATCGGATGCATCAGATGTCGGCGGCGGTGGGGTTGGAGCAAATCAAGAAATATCCGGCGGAAATTGCGGAGATAGACAAAGCAATGAATTATTTTTGGGACTTGCTGGCGGATATTAAAGGCTTGGATTCACATCGCCCGACTGAACCCGGTACGACGAAAGGCGGCTGGTACGCGGTGCGAGGGCTTTACAAGTCTGAAGCATTCGGCGGTCTGTCAGTGAAACGTTTCTGTGATGCGGTTACGGCGGAAGGTACGTTGGGCTTTAGTCCGGGTTGCAATAACGCCTTGAACTTGCATCCGCTGTTCTATTCGATTGATGTTTACGGAGATAACTGTCCGACCAACAAAGCGCCTAAAGTTATTCCTGGTTCTCTGCCGGTAACCGAAGGCATTCAAAAATGCGTATTTGCAGTTCCGTGGTTCAAGAAATTTGACCGGGAGCTGATTGAAAACTATGCGGCGGCCGTTCGTAAAGTGGTGGACCATCACGAAGAATTACTCAGCGGTGATACCGATAAAGATTTCCAGCCGGGCTGGGCTTTAACGGCAAGAAAAAAATAACATTTAATTCTAATAAACTGTTTTTCAGGAGTTGAATCATGTTTATTGATGTTCATGCTCATGCGTATCGAAAACCGTTTTTGCAGGTTGACGGGTTGCGCCCGTTTCCGACACCGGAACAGCTGATTGAGTTTTATGACAACGCTGGAATTGCCAAAGCGGTGTTGCTGCCATTAATCGGGCCGGA
Organism: Victivallaceae bacterium; assembly: GCA_041674645.1. GTDB lineage: Bacteria > Verrucomicrobiota > Lentisphaeria > Victivallales > Victivallaceae > JBAYVM01. The sequence goes on from JBAYVM010000464.1 coordinate 2,168, forward strand.
GTTTTATCTGCCGCAGTCAAATGAAGAAATATTGGAAATTGCGGAACGCTATCCGGAACGGTTCATTCCGTTCTGCAATATTCATCCGCGGACAATCAACAACACTTCAGATGCTCCGTTAAGTGAGGTTATCAACCAGTATAAGGACGCAGGTTGCAAGGGCTTAGGAGAAGTTACCTGTAATCTGCCGTTCAATGATCCGTATATCCAGAATCTATTCAAGCATGTTGAGATTTCCGGACTGCCAATGACAATACATATTGCGACGCAAATTGGCGGAACCTACGGTTTATATGATGAGCCTGGTTTGCCGTTATTGGACGAAGCGCTGGGAAAATACCCCGGTTTGAAAGTTTTCGGACATTCGCAGGCATTCTGGGCGGAAATTGGAACGTTAGATAATCTTGACGACCGGGCAGGTTATCCGAAATATCCGGTAAGAGCGGAAGGAGCCGTACCGGAATTGATGCGTAAACATCCAAATCTTTATGGTGATATTTCCGCTGGCAGCGGTTGCAA
>JBAYVM010000465.1:0-2685 GCA_041674645.1 Victivallaceae bacterium
ACTGGACATCCGAGTTTCGTTATGTCCAACAGCTTCACCAACCAGACCATCGCCCAGATTGACATTGCCGCCAACCCTGACCGCAAAATTGGGGTTTACCGCCTCGACAAAAAGCTTGACGAGGAAGTAGCCAGACTTCATTTGGGAAAACTCGGCGCTAAACTGACCAGACTGAGTAAAGATCAAGCAGAATATATCGGCGTTGACGCTGACGGCCCTTACAAGCCGGAACATTATCGCTATTAATTACCCAGCTCCAAAAGCTATTAAAATCCCAAAAACCGGCGAGATTATATGTCGCCGGTTTTTTATTTTTTGACATTACCAGCCTTGAATCATTCACGCGATTGAAATTCCGATTAGAGTTATGGAGTTCGTGGTCTGTTCATTAAACAAACAAAGCTCAGCGCTTGAGCAAGAACGCGAGTTTAATTGATTGAACTGATTGCTGGTTTTATTGTCCTGGCGGGATAACACGTTTATAGAATAATCTGACAAAAAAATCTGGACTTCGCAGTGCGAACATTATATTTTTCCTGCGCTATAAACGCGTGACACCTCCGGCATCAGTTTCTTTAGCCGGCCGGTCGATGTTGTTATGCGAACGCAAAAACCGGCGTTCAATTAGATACTTTTACTGAGCTCTGGAGAAAGAACCGGTGGGGCAGTAAAAAAACCAAAAGTGTCCAATACAATACAAAACAAATGAAGAATTGCATTCTTCTCTGACAGCAGACAAAACTATCTTAATGCAAAGGCACAATGAGTTTCAATCACAAGATACAGAGAGAGTTATTGCCAGTTATTTTTTTTGTTTTTCTGACGGTTTTAAAGAACTCCTGCATCTGCTGACGACATTCGGCTTCGAGCACGCCGGATTTCACTTCAACTTTCCATAACATTCCAGGGAATCCAGTTATATCCAAGGCTGAACCAGCGGCGCCGGAACGCGGGTCTGCCATGCCAAAAATTACTCTTTTTACTCTGGAGTTGACCATCGCGCCAGCGCACATCGCGCAGGGTTCTTTCGTCACATAAATATCCACTTCGTCCAGCCGCCAGTCGCCGAGCGCGGCCTCCGCTTGCGTAATAACCAGGATTTCAGCGTGGGCGGTAGCATCTTTCAACATTTCTACCTGATTGGCGGAGCGAGCAATGATTACGCCGTCTTTCACCGCGACAGCGCCGACGGGAACTTCTCCGGCAGCGGCGGCAATTTCAGCCTGAGCCAGCGCTTTGCGCATAAAGTGTTCATCATCAAACAGAATCATAGTAAGCTTTACCTGTCAATCGTTAATTTTAACTTCAGAGCTGGTCACGCTATTATTATGTCGTCTGAAACAAAAGCGTACGCTGTTTTTCCCATACTGATAATAAAAGATGATTAACTGGTTGATTGAATTTGGATTGTCGATATGCGCATCCTTGGTGCTAAAAATCCGGTCAATTGTGCTGACGCTGCGCAAAAATGAAAAATCAATATCTTCAGCCAGAGTTTTCGCCGCTTCGTATTTCTCTTGAGTGTTAGGTTTCAGTTTGTCATTTTTCAGAACGGCAATCTCATCGCTGTATTTTTCGTAAATATCAACATCTCCTGCCGGAATTTTAGTTTTGCAGCCAGTTGAGATTAAAGTAATAATTATTGCTCCGGCAATAACCAATGAAAACTTTTTTATAACAGTCATAAATTTAGAATATCCTTTGTTTTAAGTTATTTAACCAGATTAGAAATTATCTATTAAACCGTATTTTTTCAACATCTAATCTGTTTTTTAATAGAATAATTATCTATCGACGATTGAAGCGAGGCAATGCAGGAACTTAACCGGCATTGAACAGCCTTGATAAAGTTAGCGTTCAATCAATTTAACAATCCTGGGTGAGGATTTAATTTTACAGCGTAACATAAATCGTCAGCACTCTTCGTTAGTGTTTGGCTAGTGCGTTATATCTGGGGTCTGTCGTGGGGTGTTAAGTTTGACGGGTTTTGTTTGATTTTTCTTCACCTTGTTTTTTGCGGGAAGCGCGAGGCCAAACTTCCTTTTTTGTGTTTTCATGCAGATAAAAATTAATTTGGAGAACCGGATTGGGAAGTGCTGGAGTTCTAAAGTTCGTGAGTTCTAAAGTGGGCAGCCGAAAGATAAAAGCGTTAGGGGGGAAGTGCGGGAGTCGGCGAAAGTTCTTAGTAGCGCCAGGTTTAGCCTTAAACCGGCGGAGAAATGACGTTGTCCATAGCACGGACTGTCTTGCGTAAGGCTACGCTAAGACTACTGGGGGAAGCGCGCTCAGCTATAACGCCGACGGAACGCTTGCAAATGAATCCATTCCGTATATAGTAAACGGCGCAGTTGAATATACCTATGACAACTTAGGCAGGAGAACCGGATTGCAGTTGAAACAAAATAGCGCGACAGTGTTTGGCAACCAGTACACTTATGACAACATGTCAAGATTGGCGACCGTCAGCGATGGCACGAATACCGCGACTTACAGCCGCGTTCCGGGAATGAACCAGTTGAGCGGAACGACTATCTCCGCTGGCGGCAACACGAAGTTGACTACCTCACGCGTTTACGACAGTTATCATCGTTTAACCAGTATTTCTTCCGAGTCTTCCGTTCCTTCCGTGGTTAAAAAAACCTATTCCTACACTTACAATACCCGCGACCAGCGGACGCAGTTGAC
>JBAYVM010000466.1:0-2676 GCA_041674645.1 Victivallaceae bacterium
AATTATCCCCAGCATCCTCACCGCCCAGTTTCTGTGGAAAAATGTGATCGAGCGCCAAATTATCAGCGGAGCCGCAATAACTGCATTTATTGCCAGACAATAATTTTATTTTCTCGTCATCAAACATTGTCCCTATATTCATTGAGCCATCCATAAGGCCTTTGAACAATTTTGCCCTTATCATGAAATTAAAGGTTGCATACTTATCTTGTTTTCTATCGACAGCGACATGGGCCATCGCAAGATTTGCATACGACCAGAACAAGAGTTCTTTTACTGTGTTTAACTCGCGTTTTGCCATTTTTTCTCCTCAAAAAATAATAATTCAGGATAACTGCCGCGATTAACGCAGGTTCTGGAAACGTTCCAGAAATTCCCGGGTGGGCGGGCTGAACTTTGACAATTCTTCGTCGCTCAACAACCCGTTTGTCCGCCAGGCCAAAAGTTTGAATATGGCAGTGCTGCGCCGAATGTCATCAAACATATTTGCAATTTCCTTGTTGCCGTCATTGACTTCGCGCCATAATTTCAAAAACGCTTCGTGCTCTTTCCCTTTACGATTTTGAGTAATGAGCGCGGCGCGGGATAGAATTCTTTCACAAGCTAAAGCCAGCTTCTCCGGCTCCATTTGGCGAAGCAACTTCCAATCTGATTCGGGAATACAGTTCATTTTTATTTACCTCAATCAGCGTTTTACTTTCCAGGGATTTTGCATGAGTTCTTCGTCATAGGCTTCATTGAGAAAACCTTCTGTGGCGTAAAGATAAAGCGAGGCGATGTAAATTTTTTGCGCTACACTCAGCAACATTGAAATCAGGACAACAGCAATAAATCCCAGGCAGCCAACGATTACCGCCAGAACTGGTCCGGCTACTATGCCTAAGGCGATTGCCAATACCACCGTCAACAGAACTATCGGAATTATCAGCAAACCGTTCAAGGTGGAAATGCCCAGGAATCCAATCAGTGATTCGCCCCAGGTGTCTTTAATCACCTTCGCCGATTTTTTCAGATTGGTTATCGGGTTGAAGCTGTCTTCATTGCAAATTATCACCGGCGCAGCAAAAATGGTTACGACATTCCACGCCAGGCCGATGAGCCGGATGACCAGTTGTCCGAGCCAGCCGAAACGTTCTTCCAACATTTTAAGCGCCACGCCGACAGTAGCGCCGAGCAGTGCCCACATGGCGATAGAACTGGATTTGGAAAATGCAAATTTAAAGCCGCGCGTCAGTGAAACCGGTTGCGAATTCAGTCCGTGAATAATTTCACTGTAGAAAGCAACGTTGAAGAAAGTCGCGCAGAACACTGAAATGAAATATGCCACAAACAAAACGACTATTTCCAAAACTTGCATTGTCTGTTGCGCGGTCTCGGGCTCGTTCATTTTGCTCAACTGTGCTCCTGTTTCCGGGCTAAAAATCGCCGTTGCGAAAAATCCGCCAAAAATCAACATCACAATGGCGATGATAAAAATTGCGGACAACAGCGGAAATACCATTAATTTTTTGTGAATGCTCAACACCGAAAGTGAATTCTTAAAAATACGCCAGCTTCTGGAAATTCTTGCAAACATAATCTTCTCCTCACATTTGTTTTTTGTTTTCTATTCTAATAAATCATCACTCGTTATAACCGAACTCGCAGCGCAAAACAAAAGTCTCAAGAATTATTTTCAATTCCTCCCATTCTTTACGGATTCTGGCGGCCTCCATCTGGCTTATCGAATTATCTTTCAACGCTTCGCTGATTACTTTAATCACATCGCTGAATTCCTTAAGCGCACTCGGAATATAATTATTATTGTCTTTTTCCGCCTCCACCTGAATTGCCGGATTTTTGACAAAAATACCATTAAGTTGTTCACACGCCCAAACAATCGGAGTATCATCTTCGCAGGCGGCGGTAAAGTCAACAAACTTCTGCAGAATGTCATTTTTACCGGAATCATTGATTTGATTATATAATGCGGTGGGCGAAATACCCAGCGACTCAGCCACATTTTTCAGTCCGGCCTGTTTGCACGCCTGTTTCATTGCCTGTTTACTGTCCATTAAATCTCCTTTTGAATAATGCTAACATTAGCATTCTACTGACAATTTGGCAATACGCAAAACCTGACAGTACTTACACTTTTTCACAAAAAAACATAACTGTTTTGACTATTCCGCTTGCCGGAGTATTTTATTTGAACTAAATCACAGGAAAAAAATAATGGCTGGATTGTTTGAACATAATACGCTTGCGGGAATGGAACTGCGCAATCGCGCTGTCCGTTCCGCCACCTATGAAGGCTTGGCGAGCGACGCTGGTCTGGTAACAGCTGCGCTTATCAATGAAATGGCGAAGCTGGCGGAAGGCGAAACCGGATTAATTATTTCCGGGCATACTTACGTTTCAGAAGAAGGCAAAGCCAGTCAGAGAAAACTGGCGGCTGACCGGGATGAATGTATTCCTGGATTGAAACAAATGGCCGATGCGGTTCATCACGCTGACGGAAAAATTATTATTCAGTTAGCTCATGCCGGAGCAATGGCACTGGACGCGGTAAACGCAGTCGGCCCCTCCCCGTTGCCCGGACGCAACGGAACTTCGGTCTGTCATGAACTTTCACCAGCAGAAATTGCGCGAATTGTTGAAAAATTTATTGCGGCCGCCGAACGAGTAAAACAGGCA
>JBAYVM010000467.1:0-2657 GCA_041674645.1 Victivallaceae bacterium
AGTCATTTGTTGTTCCAAGTGTTCAAGCTGAAACAATTCAATTTTCCCCGTCATTGCGAGGTCGATTTCCGGTTTGCGCCGGTGATACAGCCAGACCAGTTCCCGACATCGTGGCGCTAATAGTTTTACCAGATTTCCGCCAACAGTTCCAGTTCCCGCAACCACAATCCGGCGTTCCGGTAAATCCGGGAATAAATCTTCAAGGTAAGCGTTTGTCACTTCTTCAATATCCATGCTGCCGAAATGCGGTTCCAATATGCCGCGAATGGCTTTCGCAAGACACAATGCGGAATCCAGCCAGTCCTGCATCAAACTGCCGCACCAACTATTATTTTTCGACTCAGCCAACGCCATCTTCACCTGCGCGGCAATGTGTTTTTCTCCAGTCAACTGCGAAAACAAACCAGCAGCAGTTTTCGCCAGATGCGCAAAGGCCGTCTCGCCGTGCTTACAATAAAACTGTTCTTCAGTAATCGCATCAAAACCCATCACCAGTCGGATCAGCCGCTCCAGACCAGGACTCGGACAAACTATCGCCGCCAGTTCCAGCCGATTGCAGGTATTAATCAGCATAAATTCATGAACACCCCAAAGCTGTTTCAACATCCCGCCAAGTTCGCTATTTTTCTCCGGGCTGAGATGCAATAACTCCCGTTGCTTAACGTCCAGAAAACGATGATCTGTGCCAATAATCAACAACTCAGCCCGTTCCGCCAGTCCGACATGATGCGCCAGATTGTCTTTGATTAAACGTGTCCGGCGACAGGATACGCCGCTGGTGGAAACCGCGACGGTTATGCCGTCAGCGGAAAAACTCGCCGGAGTAATAAAACTGCCTGCTTTCCAGTTCTCGTCAACGACGCAACACAGCACGCCGCGCGCCGCGCACAACTCACTGATATGCCGGTTGACCGCCTTGTCCGAAGTCGCGGCAAACGCCAGAAAAATTTCGTCCAAATCGGCGGCAGCAAACTCCTGTTCGCGCAGAATTATCCCGTTTGTGGACACCGCAAGCTCACAAATTTTTTCGCAAATTTCCGGAGCTACCACTGTAATTGAAGCCGCTTTTCCGACCAATGCCGCCAATTTTCTGGCAGCCACTTTCCCGCCGCCCACAATCAGGCAACGCTTATTTTCCAAAAGTAAATTTACCGGATATGTGAATCGCATAATGTCTTTCGCTGTTAGTTTATTCTTAAATCTACACGGACAAAACCACTTTTCAATTCACGATACAGACTCTGTCCGGTCGCTCTAAGAAATTTTAAACTGAATATCCAATCTAGAATCAGAAATGTCCAACATCCAGAGCTCAGTAAAAGTGTCTAATTGAACGCCCGTTTTTGTGTTCGCATAAAGACCAGTCGGTCCAAGTATCGACCAATTTTACAGGATAGAGAAACTGATGCCGGAGGTGTCACACGTTTATAGCCCAACGAAAACAGAATGTTCGACTCCTGCGAGGGCGCAGATTTTTTGTCGGATTATTCTATAAACGTGTTACCCCGCCGGGATAATAAAACTAACTGTCTGTTGAATCACAGAAAAGCAGGAGTTCAATTGACACATGTGCTTGCTCAAGTACTGAGCTCTGATGGTTAATTCAATTTATTTTCTGCCAAACACCAAACTTTAAATTTCAGCCAACTGCGCTTGCAAATCCCATGTTCCAACCAATGAAAACACAAAAGCTAAAGTTTGACATTTCACTTCAGTATATCTTGAAATATTCACGTACTTGAGAATCGGAAACACCTTTTTTGCCGACCATAAAAATGAGGACATGACTAACAGAATCAGGCTGACAACACATAACTTTTTTAATCTTAACTGACGTATAAATTACTCCAGACAAAATTTATAAATAAACCGGCAACAAACTCCCGACAAAACAATTTCATATTTAACTTACACAGTCAAAAAGAGTTGTCAACATGAAAATCTCACGGGTATGCAATAAAACACCTGCCTCGTTGCCGACAGTCTTAGCACAGCGTCCGTGCGACGGACAGTATTTTCCGCCGGTTTAAGGCTAAACCTGGTGTCATTTAATCACCGAAAACACCAAAACTAAAGTTTTCTACACTGATGTCGGGTAAAAATAAAAATGTGGAACTGAGCTAAATTTTATCGCAAAGACAAGAAAATACTGTTAAGCAGGTTTGAACCTTAAACAGTCAGCAGTACATTGTTGAATGGGAAAATTCAATGATAACCGGTGATTTTCTCATGACATAAGAAAACAAAAGGAAAACGCATCATGATTCTGGAACTTGAAAGCTTAAGAAAAGCAACAGCATCGCTTGACGAGATTGTGACGCGGGTAGATGACCGCAAGTTAATGGATTCTTTTGATGCAGTCGTGCGGAACGGCTTGAAAGCCGGGGTTATACAAAACTTTGAATTCACATACGAGCTTTGCTGGAAATTCATGAAACGCTGGCTGGAACATAACATCGGAGCGACTTATGTTGACGGCATAACCCGGCAGGAACTGTTCCGGTATGCCGCTGAAAATAAATTAATTTCCGATATTCAGAAATGGATGGATTATCACCGCGCCCGCAATATGACCAGCCATACCTATAATGCAGACACCGCAGATGAAGTATTCAAAGTTGCGCTGGAATTTGTCGCGGATGCCAGGGCTTTGCTGC
>JBAYVM010000468.1:0-2652 GCA_041674645.1 Victivallaceae bacterium
AAACTACCGGATTGAAAAGCCTTGGTCTGGCGGATTACGCCTGGTGCCGGCATCCGCTGGCGTACCTGGTGGAAGCGGCGGACGACATTTCCTACCGGATTGTTGATTTTGAAGACGGGCATATTCTGGGAATTGTTCCTTATGGCGAGGTGGAAGATTTGTTCATGCAGATTATCGGCAGCGAAAGAGTTGTTGAAACCCTGAAAAAACTTGATGACCCGGTGCGGAAAGTCGAATTCATGCGGGCAAAAGCTTTGGGGCGGCTGGTCGGTGAGATTCTCGACTGTTTTGTCGAAAACCATGACAAAATACTGGATGGTTCGTTGCAAAAATCGTTGCTGGATTTAGTTCCATCGGCGTCGGTAATGAAAAAAATAGAGAAACGCAGCATTGATGATATTTATAATTATCGCCGGGCGGTGGAAATTGAAGCCGCCGGATTTGAGCTTACCGAAGGACTGCTCGACGCGTTTGTTCAGGCGGCTAATGACATTGCCGGATGCATTAAACGCGGCGGAGCGGCAAAGGACGCGTCTTACCGCAGTCGAAAACTGTTGCAACTGGTTCCTGAACGTTATCACGACGACAAAGACCCGGAATGGTTGAACAGCGGTTATGTCCGGCTGATGAATATTCTGGATTATATTTCCGGGATGACGGACTCGTATGCCGTATCCCTGTTTAAAAAAATCAAAGGCATTTCATTGCCGGGAATTATGATGTGAGGTGAATTATGCCGGAACTTCCGGAAGTAGAAACTATTAAACGGGCGCTGGAACCCATTATGACCGGGCACAGCATTGATAAAGTTGAAACTTTCATTGATGTGATGCGTTATCCGTTGAAACCGCTCCATGCGCCGGAATTGACCAACAGTAAAATTGTTTCCGTCCGGCGTCGCGGACGCTACATTATCATCGAACTGGAAAATCTTCAGGCGTTTATTGTTCACCTCGGAATGTCCGGTTCCATTCGCGTGGTTCCGCCGGAGGTCCAAAGGAAAAAACATGAACACATTGTTATTTATTTGAACAGCGGCGAAACTTTCCGGTTTGACTGTCCGCGGCGGTTCGGATTTATGAAAGTCGCGACGCTGGAAAAATCCGGTGCGCTGCCGCAGGAACTGGCACATCTGGGCGCGGAACCGTTGTCCGAAGAGTTCACCGCGGAATATCTCCACACGGCGCTGAAAAAACGTCACGGCAATATTAAAAGCGTGATTATGGACAATAAACTGGTGGTCGGCGTGGGCAATATTTATGCCGCCGAATCGCTGTTTATGAGCAAAATAAGTCCGTTGCGCACCGCTTCAACTTTGACGTTGAAACAGTGCAGCGCACTCGTCGCCGTCATAAAAGATGTGCTGACTCGCGCGATTGAAGCTGGTGGAACAACCATCGCCGACTATAAAAGCGTTGACGGTTCGGAAGGAAAATTTGTTCTGCAACTCCGCATGTACGGCAAAGACGGTCAGCCGTGTCCTGAGTGCGGCGATAAAATCGAACAGCGTCGTCTGGGCGGACGCAGTTCATGTTACTGCCCGAGGTGTCAGAAATGAAGCAGAACATCACAATTGCCCGGCTGGCGGAACCGTTGAAACTCAATTCCGGTCAAAATCTGCCGCGCATACTGCCCGGACCGATGGAAGGTTTGATGCACCCGGTTTTCTGTCTGGCGGCATCAAGACTGAAACTGCTGGATGTTTGGATGACGCCTTTCCTGAGAATTTCCAACGCCGTGCCGCGCTACGGAAAAATTTGTCAGTTTCTCGAACCGTTTACCGACAGCGGACTGCCGGTGATTTTGCAGTTAATGGGAACCTGTCCGGATTTGCTCGCCGAAACCGCCGGACTTTACCAACAATTCAACCTTGCCGGAATTAATTTGAATTTCGCCTGTCCGAGCCGCCAGGTGGTCAGAAGCAATGCCGGTGGCTGGATGTTGCAACGCCCGGAATTGATGTTGAAAATGGTTGGAATCATTAAGACCGCCTGCCCGGAATTGTCGTTGAGCGTAAAACTGCGTTCCGGATTCGCTGACTGGCGGGAAATGAATAATTTCATTCCGGAACTCGCTCAGTCCGGAAATCTTGATTTTATCGCGGTGCATTTCAGAACCGTTGAAGAGGCTTATCTGCCGGTGGAAGGCGGGCGGGAACGCATGACGCGCGCTGTTCAACTGGCCGGAAACATTCCAGTCATTGCCAGCGGGGATATTTTTTCGGTCGATGACGCGTTGAAAATGGTTTGTGATTCCGGATCCGCGGGAATTATGGCGGCCAGAGGTTTGCTGAAAGACCCGTTTCTCATCCGGCGGATTCAGGCTGCCGCCAGTGGCGAAACGCGACTGGATGATTTGGAACATAACCGTGCGTTATTATTCAATACTTTGTTGCAAGTAGCACGGGAAAATCCGGAACGTTACTGGAGCCGTCCGAAATTTGTCGAATTCGCCAACTTTATCTGGGGGCGCAACCATTCCGTGTTTGAAAAAATCAAAACGCTGTCAAACGACGAATTATTTCATTTTCAGATTTGAAGCGTGTGGCTAACGGCACAAAATTTTTCTTTTGGAGGGTTGACCGCCGTGGCAACCGTTTTTTCCGGTGTAGCTTCGTCCGTCTCGGACGAAATTTCTTAATGGATTTCTCCT
>JBAYVM010000469.1:0-2645 GCA_041674645.1 Victivallaceae bacterium
AGAGAATGTCCGCGCCGTCGTTATTTTTCCATGACTGAAAGTCCAATCCGACTTTGCCGTCGTTTTCGCCGTAAACTTCATATACCGAATATTTCAAGGTGATTTCCGGCTTGGGAATATCATACTGTTTAATCATATATTCGATATTTTTTCTGCTGTAAGCCGTGGTATAGAAGAAGACACAGTTAAGGTGCGGATCGAAATAAACTTTGTCTTTACCCTGTTGCAATTCGTATATTTCACCCTTAGTATTGGCGCCGACCTTCTTTACCATATCAGTCAACTGTTCAGCGTTGCTGTATGACGGGAAGTAGAAATACATTGGCTGACCGGAAGATGAAGTCATTTTTGGCTGGTCCAGCTTCGCGACAACTTCGTCAATGCTCATACCATTTTCATGACTTTTAAAGCGAAAATCTTCAGCGGACACCACAATAACTCCAGTGCCATCATTAAACTTTATACATTCAACCGTGGTATCGTCACCGTCAACGCGTTTCGACTGGACAGCTTCCCGGATATACGGACGCATTTCGTACGGGTCGGCATACTTCAGCACATAGGTTTTGGTAATAACGTACGGGTCATTATTATCACGGATAAAATGCACGGAGTCAGTTTCTTTGTCCACGTCAACTTTAAGCCAGGCCTGCACCTGAGTGTTATCGTATGCGCTGGACGGTTTGGTATTTTCAGCACGTGGCACGCCGCCGGCCTGACTATATCCCAGAACTCCTGCCCCGAGCAATGTTCCAGTAATTAATAACTTAATATTCATCTTGGTAAATCTCCTTTATCTAATGTTATTTATTTTTGTTTTTCCAGGTCGGCCATCTGCGATGCGGAAATAACTTCTCCGGCAAATTTGGAAAGCGAGGACTCCGGATGCACCAGAACAGCCTGAGCAGTAACGAAGAAGAACGTTTTCTCTTTAATCGTCGTAGTGGTTCCAAAGATATATTTCAGCACCGGCAGTTCACAGAGATATGGGATGCCGATAGTTTCTTCCACTTCGTTCTCCTGATTCCATGATGCCAGCAGTTTTTCTGTATTCATTTCCAGTGTCAAGTCAGAATCAACCACGCTGGATTGATTCAATTCCTGTCCGAAATTATTTCTTTCAACAGTGGAATTTATTGTTACATTATAATCAAACAGCACGCTGCCGCTTAATTCTTTCTCATAAGCGTCTTTGCTATATGGAAGTTCTCCTGCTTTGCCTATCAGATTTTTTGGCGCTTGAAAACAGATGGTCGGATTTTTGATGCTCATACCAAATGCAGTATTGGAACCGGCCACAACCGCCGAACGGTCATTTTTGGAATCTTTTACAATATTTTGATACTCCGGGGCGAACTTAATGCTATAAGTTTTAGCGATGTTCAACATGGTCAAACTGGCATTAGCAGAAATCTCCGCTTTCCCTGATTGCTGGAGTACCCGGACAAAACTCATATCAAACGCCGGAGCTACAAAAAATCCGCCGAAAGAATAAGAAAAGTTGCCGAAAACATCCATTGAATTTTGCAGCAGAGAATCAATCACCTGATCACTGCCCAGGAAATTCAGTGACTCCAGCCCGGTGGAGAACAAGTTCAATCCCGGACCGTTTTTCCACGCCAAATAATCAATCCCGATATCCCGGAGCGTGCTTTCACGCAACTCATAAACTTTAATATCGATTCTTACCTGTGGAACCGGGCGGTCAAGATTTTCCGCCCATTTCAGGACGGTCTCACCGTCAGATTTTGAATCTTTCCAATAAATGATATTTGAATCCGGATTCCGGTAAACAATCCCGTCACCGCTCTTTACCGCATTATTCAAAATAAAAACCATTTCATCCGCGGAACGATGCTTGGGATTGTAAGAAAAACGATAAATCCCGGTACCTTCCACAATTGAACCGTATTCATCTTTTTTCCCGGGACGATCCATCTTATTAATCATATCATCAATATACGGCATCATTTCCGGCGCGGTAGTTACCACAAGAAACTGCTCTTTTTTGGTTTTGTAATTCAAACGTTCAACGCTGGAGTTAACATCATAACGTTTAACCGCACCGAGTACCCACGGCGTCAAATCGTTCGCCAGAGCATATTTCAGTTGAAATACCTTAGTTACCATGTACGACTGCGCATCATCCTGCCGGGTATACTTATCATACTCCAGCGCCTGGCTGTATTTGTCGTGCGCGTCCTTGCCGGCCAGGATACCGGGCGCGGTAAAAAACAGCGCCACAACGCAAGCGAAACAAATCACGGCGGCAAAGGTGATACCGTCCTTCGTGACAATCGCCTCGCTCCAGGCTTCGGGCAGTGCGTACGCTCCAATGGCGTAGACGAACACCACAGCGGCGACCGTGAGGACAATTGACGCGCAGCCGCTAATGGCTGAGTGACGTTTGAGCGGGCCGGTGATGCTCATGCTAATCCTCCTCCAACTCAATCCACATTTGCCACTTGTTCAGCACGTCCAGCCACAGCCAAACCTTACCAGTGGGGCGCATCGGCGCAAACGCATCAACGCGGCGGGCGATTTCGGCGCGGGTGGGTTCGGTTGGGTCTGCGAACTGAAACGTATTCGCGTCACTGGGGGGCTGCTCTCCCCGGATTATTACGAGGTCAGTCATTCGTCACCGC
>JBAYVM010000470.1:0-2624 GCA_041674645.1 Victivallaceae bacterium
CAGGGCTCAGAATCCATCGCCCGGATTGCCGATTATGAACTATTAAAACTCTGCCTGAAGAAACTCCAGCCCGGCGAAGGCCTCGACGGCGAAGAACTCGACGGTAAAGAACTGGCCAGTATCAGCCGCGTTGTCGCCGGTTACAATCGCAATCTCATCACGCAGAAAAAAGAAGATACAAAACGCGAATTCGCCGAACGCGAAGCAGAATATCAGGCCAGAATCGCGGAATTGTCTGCTAAAATCAACGCGTTATCAGCCGGATCTACTGTTGATCCTGCCGCCGTACAGAATAACCTCGACCGCATTTTAGGGGTGAAAAAGTGACCGTGCCGGCGAACAATCTGAATGATTATTTTTTGCCTTATCAGCGAGCCTGGATATTGGATGATTCGACGATGAAGTTTTATCCGAAAAGTCGCCGGATTGGCATCACTTACGGAACGAGTTACCGCTCGCATAAAAAGTGCATGGAGCGCAAAAACTTCACGCAGTGGGTCAGTTCCCGCGACGAATTTACCGCCAAAGAATTTATCACCGACTATATAAAAATCTGGGTTGAAGCCTCAAACGCAATTGCCGTCGGCATGGCTGGCGACAATGTGCAGGTGGTTGACCCTGAGCGCAATATCCGCGCTTTTATTGTGGATTATCCACTGACCGGCAGCCGCATTGTCAGCCTGTCAAGCACTCCGGAAGCTTTCGCCGGTAAAGGTGGAGACGTCCTGATTGATGAAGCCGACCTGCACAAAGACGCGGGCAAAGTAATCGACATGGCGCTGCCGTGTACGACATGGGGCAATCAGCTGGAAGTCGTTTCCGCCTTACGCGTTGACGGCCACCCGAATACGCCATTCTGCCGGATAATGTCCGACATTGAAGCTGGCGGCAATCCGCAGGGCTGGAGTTACCACAAAACCTCTATTCTGAATGCAGTTGACCAGGGATTTGTGGAAAAACTCAATCAAGTAACCGGCTCCACCTGGACCCGTGAAGCCTGGCTGGCAATGATGCGCGGAAAATGCCGGAATGAAGCCGCCTGGCAGTCACAATATTTGATTGTTCCTCAGGATGCCGGTGGCGCATTGTTGAGCTATGAACTGATTGGACAGGCGGAAGCTGACACAATTGGCGAATATGATCCGAAATATACCTGTTACGCCGGAATGGATATCGGGCGTAAACATGACTTGACGGTTATCTGGGTAGTGCAACGCCTCGGCGATGTTTTTTATACGCGCAAAGTAACCGTGCTTGATCGCACTCCGTTCCGCGATCAGTTGGACGTGTTGCTGAAAACCATGACCGATTATCGCGTTTCCCGCGTCTGTATTGACTCCACTGGCATCGGCGCTATGCTTGCCGAAGAGGCGCAGCGCAAACTTGGAGAATACCGCGTTGAAGCGGTTAATTTTACTCCGGCCAGCAAAGAAGAAATGGCTATGACCATGTTGCAACGCTTCCAGGATAGACAAGTACGTATCCCGCAAGCTCGCGAAATTCGCGAAGACTTGCACAAGATAACGAAAGTTGTCACTGCCGCCGGAAATATCCGCTACCAGGCTGAAAGCGATGATGAAGGCCATTCTGACCGTTTCTGGGCGCTCTCCCTCGCGCTTCACGCCGGAAGCACAGAATCCGGCCCGTGTATGGCGGCGGGAGTTAATGATGATTCCCGGCAGCGTCGCGATAATGATGTCTGGGGTTCCGGATATGACTATGACAATCAAAACAAAGGCTGGAGATATTAATGATTTACGAATTAAAAAAACTGGCGCAGACGATTACGCAGGTAATATCCGGCAAAGCAGTTCATGCGGAGCCGAATGACCGCAAACCGAGCGATGCGTCGCGGGCATTAACTCCGCAGCGGGTGGATGAAATTATGTCTGCTGCGGACGCTGGCGATGCGACTGAATTATTTCTCCTGGCGGCTCAACTGCCAGAAAAAAACTGGGATATTTTTCACGCTTTGCAGACGCGGCACAATGCCGTGCTGGGTTGTCCGTGGAAGATTGAGCCGGGCGATGACACTCCGGCGGCTAAAGCCGCAGCGGAAAAACTGGAAAAAGAGCTTAAAGAGTGCGGCGTCGATGATGACCTGGATTCTTTTTATTCATTATTAAGCGACATGATGCGGGCATTACTGCCGGGTACGGCGGTGTCGGAAATTGTTTGGGCTCCAGGCGGTTCGCTGGCTGGATTCAATTGCATCGAACCGGATAATCTTACCTTCCGCGACGGCAGAATCCCTAAGCTTATCACGCAGAATTATCCGCTCGGCGTTGACTTGCAACGCGGCAAATTCATTGTTCATTCACTGCGAACTCACGGTCCGGATCCAGTGCGCGGCGGCTTAATCCGTCCGCTCGCCTGGTTGCACTGCTTCGCGAATCTGAATGTCAAGGATTTGCTCAACTTTATCGAACGTTACGGCATGCCGTTCACGGTCGCGCGGGTTGACCAGAATACTTGGAATACCGAACTCGGCAAGCTCAAGTCTTTGATTCGCAATTTTGGCCCAAATGGCGGCGGAATTTTCACCAAAGCTACCGAAATTGAACTGTTGCAAGCGGCGAATAGCACCGGCGAAGTGTATTTCAAGCTGCTCGAATATTGCGGCA
>JBAYVM010000471.1:0-2622 GCA_041674645.1 Victivallaceae bacterium
GTCGAAGGCGCTCTTCAAAAAAATGCAAAAATGATTTATCACGCAATTATGTTTGACCCGCTGACCTCGGCAGTTCTCTCACTGGAGGAAATTCGCAATATGGTCAACGAGATGTTTAAGGCTAATAAAGACTATCTGCCGCATTTCAAAACTTTGTCTGTAAAACGCTAATCATAACGCAATTCGATTATAAACGCGACTTTTTTAAGTCGCGTTTTTTTATTGCAAACGGGAACAGGTTATTGATTTTACTGGAAACACGGACATATTATCTACTTCCAAAACCAAACTTTTAATGAGGGTTGCAAAAATGATGAAAGTTATGTTGTCGGTATTAGCTGGTTTCATGGTTGCAGGGGCGGTTTATGCAAAAGTCGCGGTTACCATCGAAGAGGAGCCCGCCGCAAAGATTGAAAAAATTATTATAAAGAAAGATCATATTGAACTCGTCTCCGACGGCAAAACTACTGTCGTAAATTATGACGATGTTTTGAAAAATAAAAATATTAAACCTCCGGTTGTTGTTGCTGATAATCATCCCGCTGGAACGTCGGCAAAAGTCGTACCGGCGAAAGAGCCGGAAACGTTGGATCAGGCTTTCGCCGGAAATTCTGAACGCTGTGTATTTAAACGCATTAAGTCAGATTTGAACCGTTTAAAAGTTGCCGGACAAATGAAGTACAAGGTTTTCGCTGAAGGCGATGTCCTGAAGACCGTAAAATTTAACGGCAAAGATTACGCAAAAGACAGCAATGGTGTTGTCTATGAAACGCATTGGGAAGTCGGGAAGGATTTTTCCAAATATTTGCTGACGGAAGCAAATTATTTTGATAAACTTAGCAGTCAGCAGAAAGAATTGAAGCAGAGTATCGCGGAAAAAAAGCGGGATATGGATGCGGTTGAGGAGCAACTGGCGCTGGACCGGGAACGACAGGATAAAATCAAAATACAGCAAGCTTACATTGACAATATAAATGATAATAATGACTATCGTAACCGGAATAAAAATTCTTCCAATGTCAGCAATGAGCTGGTGCGGCTTAATAAAAAAATCCGTAAAGCGGAAGACAATTTGCGAGATTTGACAAAGCAGAAAGTTAATTTGCAGGACGCTTTATCCAGTCTGCAAAAGTTTGAAGCTGATGTGCGGAAGAAACTTGCGGCTGACCAGGCGCAGAATTGAACCGTTGCATTTTAACGTCATGCAGACAGTTGAATTTTTCACGTTCTATTATTGCCAAACGGGCTTAATAAGCTATATTTAAAGCTTGATGATGACAGGCTTAGATTAAATTTTTAATGTTTGATATTTTATATTTTAATTCAGGAAGGTGAAAAGATGGAACATTTTGATCACAACAAATTACCGGATGCGGAAGGATTTTTCGGAGAACACGGCGGACAGATAATTCCGGAATATCTGGTTAAAATAATGAACGGTATTCGGGATTCATATCTGAAAATAAAAGCAACCAAAGAATTTCAAGACGAACTTACCTACCTGAATAAATACTATGTCGGACGCCCAAGCCCGATTTATCATGTTAAAAAACTTTCTGCGGAATGCGGCGGCGCTCAGATTTATCTCAAACGTGAAGACTTGAATCATACCGGCGCGCACAAAATCAACCATTGCCTCGGCGAAGCGCTGCTGGCAAAATTTATGAACAAGAAAAAAGTCATCGCTGAAACCGGAGCCGGACAGCATGGCGTGGCGCTGGCGACCGCCTGCGCTCTGGTGGGAATTGAATGTGAAATCCACATGGGCGAAATCGACATTAAGAAAGAGCATCCGAACGTCACTAAAATGAAAATCCTTGGCGCAAAAGTGGTACCCGTGACTAGAGGAACGAAAACGTTAAAAGACGCGGTGGACAGCGCTTTTGAGGAACTGCTCAAAGATCCGGAGAACTTTTTCTATGCCATTGGTTCGGTGGTCGGTCCGCATCCATTCCCGATGATGGTCAGGGATTTTCAAAGTATCGTCGGCAAGGAAGCTAGAGAACAAATGTTGGAACTTACCGGCAGATTGCCGGATTACGTTATCGCCTGCGTTGGCGGCGGCAGCAATGCCATGGGGATTTTTACCGCATTCCTGAATGATAAAAACGTCAAACTGGTTGGCGTGGAACCGGCGGGCAGGGGATTGCATACCGCTGACCATGCGGCAACGCTGACCAAGGGCAGCAAAGGCCAGATTCATGGCTTCAAATGTTATGTGTTGCAGGATGAAGACGGCGAGCCGCTGCCGGTTTATTCTATTGCTTCCGGCCTCGACTATCCCGGTGTTGGCCCTCAACATTGTATGCTTAAAGACATCAGTCGCGCTGAATATGTTACCTGCACTGATGATGAATGTATTGACATGTTCATCCGGCTTTCCCGGCTGGAAGGAATTATTCCCGCGTTGGAAAGCGCGCACGCGGTGGCTTATGCGGCTAAACTGGCGGCAACGCTTCCGAAAGACTGCAATTTGCTGATAAATCTCAGCGGGCGCGGCGATAAGGATGCGGATTTTGTGGCAAAAAAGCTCGGGATAAAGTAGTTGTTCGCCTTGGTGGCGCTTGTAACATTACCGGTTGAATTATATTTATCGCATAACAGCATGAGGTATCATGAGCA
>JBAYVM010000472.1:0-2613 GCA_041674645.1 Victivallaceae bacterium
TCGCCGATAAGGTGAACGCCTTCGGCCGGGTGGTCAAATTCGACCGCCAGCCTGGCTTCGATTGCTTTGTCGGCGGCAGTGACTATTGACAGGTCGGCTTTTATTTCAATCTGCGGGTTGGCATAGCAACTCATAGCGATGCTGCCGCATTCTTTTAACAAAGGTATAATTTTATAAATATCCCAGTGATTCATGTCTTTTCAAATCCGAAAGTTATGTGTTTATGTCGCATACAAGAATAAACCGCGAATCTGTTTTTTCAAGATTCAATGTGTTGTAAATCAAACGTTTGACGGGTTTTTGTTCTCACCCGCTTTTTTATCTTTGGTTGTGACTTCATGCTTTTGGCCAAAAACCGATATAATGAAGTTAAAGGATTTGGCGTAAATTCCCGGCGCGGTGCTTTCACGCGGGCCGGCAATATTGATAACTTTTATTTTGTTATCCGTCAACCAGTTCAAAACGTTTTCCACAGTGCAACCGGAAGGATTTACCACCAGTAACGGTTTGTGTTGTTGTTGGGCGTGTTTCACTGTCAACAACGTGCCTCTGTTCAACTGACCTTCGCACAGTATTAACGTTCCGTCGCTGTCCTCGACGTTTTTTCGTGTCCGTTCTTGATAAAATGACGTTTCTGTTTCCGTAAGCGGATATTTTATATCTATTCTGCCATCTTCAGCCCGCCGATTTCGCGGACACCAGCCGCCGTTTTTCAGGTTGAGCGTTATGGCGGCATCCAGCGCCGCACGGTCAACACCTGTTTGTCCACCGGAAATTATCTTCAACGATTTTAAATGTTTTTTCAATGTGTATGTTGACGGGTTAAATTTATTTACTGCCGTGTTTTATGTAAAATTGCGAGCCGGTAATATAACCGGAGGCGGTAATTTATCAAGGCAGACTTGAACTGCAAATTGTTCTTTGCCGGTCTTATTTTCTATATTTTACAAGTTAACACTTGCTTGACATGATAAAAAAATGCGATATAGTCAAGCTAAAGTTTAAATTCTTTAGGGGGAAAGTTATGGCGATAAAAAAGCCTACAAGTAAATTTTGGTTTTGGATATCATATTTTTTTTCAGCCTTAGCGGTGTTCTGCATTGCTGTCGGTTTTTTTGAATCAGCCAAAAAGAATTACCTTTTTTTCTATGCTGATAACGAGCTTGAATACTATCGTACGGTCAGCGAATATTATGGAAAACTATCTGAATTCATCAGCAAGCAATTGTTGACTGATGATGTTAAAGCAATAATTGCCCGTGCCGACAAGAGTAAATCATCCAGTGAACAGAATCTGTTGCGCCGGCAGCTCTACGCATTACTTGAACAAAAATATGCAGAACTGAAAAAAATTGATTTTGATATAATTAGTTTTTCATTGACTGACCATACCGTGTTTTTGGATTTTGATGGAAAGAGAAAGTTCGAAGAATATCTTGATGCGAGACAGTTGAAACCCAAAATTGATTTGTGCGACGATGTGAATTGTCGCGAACCTTTTTTCGTTTGCTGCGAACATGATTATGCTTTGATAAGAGGTTTTGCCATACATTATCAGGCGCGCGAGATTGGCCGTCTCGAGTTGGGAATAAGCATGAAGGCGATTAAAAGGATGTTTCGTTTGAAGTTCGGCGGGCGTTATGGATTCATGCCGTATATGCCGTTGTCCTCCAGTTGTTCAGAGCAGGATAATTTCCAGACGAAATTTGTTATGTTGCCCGGCGTGAGTAAGTATTGGATTGAAAAACAATTTCTGGCGGCAAATATGTTGTTGCCGCGGATTAAAGGTGTTCTAGTAAAACGTTTGGCGGCAGGTAAGCCTTTTTGTCTTTATAGAAATGATGACACCTTTACTTTTGTTCCGGTGAAAGATTGTTCCGGGCTCATAAGTGGCTGGATTGTTCATACTGATGTGAATAGAAAAATGGTTACTCTGCATTGGATTTTTCTGGTTTCGCTCTGCGGGGCGGAAATTGTTCTGTTGATAATATTTTTCTATATTAACCGGTTGCGCTATATTCGGAGTAAACTTGAAGAGAGCATTCAGGCGGCAGAAGCGGTAAATGAGGCAAAGTCTACTTTTCTGTCCAGCATACACCACGAGATTAGAACGCCGCTGATTGGGGTGTTGGGAATGTCAGATATGTTGAAAGAAACCAATCCTAGCGTACTCCAGAATGAATATATTCAGATTATTCGCGAAAGTGGTGATGCGCTGTTGCATACTTTGAACGATATTGTTGAGCTTACCCGCCTGGAAGCTGATGAAGGTTTGCCGCAAGCCGCAGAAACTGACTTGCGTGAACTGATTGATGTTTGCTTCAATTTGCTCAGGTTTGAGGCGGAAAAGAAAAAGCTGAAATTTTATTATGAGATAGAAGCGGCCGTGCCGACAATAATTATTGCGGATCAGGCGAGAATACGTCAGATACTCTTAATTTTGGTTTCTAATGTTATTAAATTTACTTCCAGTGGCGAGGTAAAGCTGAATGTTGCGGCTAATATTATTCCAGATACAGATAAAATCGAATTGACGTTTGCGACAAGTGATGTTGGCGAATCTGGCGGAAATCTGGAAACTGTCGCCGATATTTTTGCGGGGAAAATATTAAA
>JBAYVM010000473.1:0-2597 GCA_041674645.1 Victivallaceae bacterium
ATGCGAACGCAAAAACGGGCGTTAATTTAGACTCTTTTGCTGAGCTCTGGAGCACGAGTTAACTGGTCAGTTGTTCAGACAGGTGATTTTTCCGCCGATGGACTGAATTTTTTCAACAATGTTGTCATAGCCGCGATAAATGACTTCGCTGGAGTTGATGGCGCTGGTGCCTTTGGCGCACATGGCAGCGATAACCATTGCCATTCCGGCACGAATGTCCGGACTGGAAACGCTTACTCCGCGCAGTTCCGATGGGCCGTTGATTACTACCCGGTGCGGATCGCAGACAATGGCGTTGGCGCCCATGCTGATGAGGCGGTCAACAAAATAAATTCTACTTTCAAACATTTTTTCAAAAAATAAAACCGTTCCCGCCGCTTGAGTGGCGGTAACGATGGCGCAACTCATCATGTCGGAAGGAAATTGCGGCCATGGACCGTCGGATATGACTGGCGTGTAGCCGCCAAAATCAGTTTTAATTTCCGGTCGCTGTCCGCCGGGTAGAAAAATTCTGTCCGGGTGTAATTCCATTTGAATTCCCATTCGTTCAAAAACCCGGCGAATCATCCAGTAGTGGCGGGTAACCGTGCCGTGCAGAGTGAGTTCTCCCCCGCAGGCGGCGCCCATGGCTAAAAAACTGCCGGCTTCAGTATGGTCGCTGGTAACGGTATGTTCCGTGCCGTGAAGCTTTTCTACGCCGTTGATGGTAATGGTATTGCTGCCGAGTCCGGTAATGTCGGCGCCCATTTTATTCAGCAGGTCAGCCAGATCGGTTACATGCGGTTCGGAGGCGGCGTTTCTGATAATCGTTGAGCCTTCAGCGGTGGCGGCGGCCATCAAAATTTGTTCCGTCGCGGTTACGCTGGCTTCATCCAGGAAAAGTTCCCGGCCTTTGAGGCGGTTTTCGGCCTTGAATTTGAATGCGCCGTCAGAGCAGTCAATGTCAATTCCGAGTGAACGCAGCCCATAAAAGTGCCCGTCAAGTCGTCTGCGTCCGATGACATCGCCTCCCGGCGGCCATAATTCCGCATAACCGCATCTGACGGCCAGTGGTCCCGCGAAGAGAATTGAAGTTCTGATTTTAGCGCATTCCGCCTGAGTGATATTGGCCGCTTTCAGGTTGGCGGCTTTTATCGTCAAAGTATTGTTTTCTAAAGTTATATCCGCTCCGGCGAGTTCAGCGATGGACAACATGACATGTACATCAATAATATTCGGAACGTTGTGGAGGATTACAGTTTCATCGGTTAGCATGGCGGTGGCAATCATCGGCAGTACAGCATTTTTATTGCCGCTGATTCTTACTTCGCCTTTGATTGGCGCTTTGCCTTCTATCTTCAAACTCTGCATTATTTCCGCCCTTGAAAACTGATTTGCTGAACTCTCCAAAAAGTACCAGCAAACGGGATAATTTCAAGTAGTAATCGGGTTAATGCGTCAGTTTGTTTTAAGACCTTCAGTCAGCTCGCGTTAATTACTAAACTTTCGGTGATTGGCGGGGATTTTAATTGTAAAAATGATGACTGATGGTAATATTATTTTTTTGCAATAACCGGAAACAAAAATAAATATGTAACTATGATGTATAAAGCAGACTTTAAATATTCTTTCACCGGATTTTTCCGCTGGCCGGTACTGGTAACGTTGACGTTGATTTTCGCGGCTTCTTTGTGGCTTGAATTTCGCGGCATTGACATCGGACTGCCATCCCGGGAAAGACTGGAAGTTTCGCTCGGCGGTGAAGCGGTTATGCAGAGAAAGCTGCCGGAAATCCGCCAGGCATTGTCGAATAATGTCGCCGAACGTTCCGAATTCCGGGATAAAGGCGATAAAGAATATTTTGGCGAACTCGCTGGTTTCTCGCCCTATTTTGATCAGGTGAGAAGCATTAATCCCGATGAGTTTCATGTTTTTAAAGCGATTGCGAAAATGAAGAAAGAACGCACTTTAAACCCCGGATATTATATTTACGGCCCGTTTTATATTTATCAAGTCGGCGCGGCTCTCGCAGCAGGTAAAGTCTTGGGCGTGATTGATTCCGGCAAAGGCGCGGAATATTATTTGAGCCATCCGGAACAATTCGCGGTAGTTTATCTCTGCGGCCGCTATTTGTCGGCAATTATGGTGTCGCTTGCCGTGGTGGTTACGTTTCTTATCGGCTACCGGATAGGACGGCTGCCGCTGGCGGCGTTCGCGTCTTCACTCCTGGCGTTTATTCCCATCGTAATGCTTTGCGGAAAATTTATAAAACCTGACTCGGCATTGTTGTTCTGGAGTTCACTGACGTTACTGTTTGCGATTCCGGCGCTGACAAGAGCCAGATGGAAAGATTATCTGCTGACCGGACTGTTTATCGGACTGTGCGCCGCGACGAAATATCCCGGAGTTTTTACCTGCTCATATCTCGTAATGTTTCACCTGATGCGCCGATATTCTGAATGGCATGAACTGCCGTCGGCAAAACGGAAATTTTTCTCCAGTTCTGACTGGAAACTGGTGGCGGCGGGTGGCGTCTGTTGCGTGACATTTCTGATGGTGAATTTCGCGATATGGGCGGATATGCCGACTTTTTTGAATGACTTTAAATGGGTGTTGAG
>JBAYVM010000474.1:0-2597 GCA_041674645.1 Victivallaceae bacterium
GGTTGCAAAATTACGGCGGACATACTGGCTGGAGTCGCGCCTGGGCAGCCTGCTTGTGGGCGGCATTCGGCGAAGGCGAAAAAGCTTATGAATGTCTGGAAAACCTGATTGCTCATCAGTCTTCGGATTCGTTGTTGGATCTGCACCCGCCAAAGCTGTTCCAGATTGACGGCAATTTCGGCGCGGCGGCGGCGACGCTGGAAATGTTATTAAAAACAGAAAACGGCATCATGATTTTCCTACCGGCGTTACCTCCGGAATTTAGGGATGGCGCAATACAAAAATTCCATGTGCGCGGCGGCTTTGTCGTGAATTTTTCCTGGGAAAACGGCCTGTTGCGAGAAGCGGAAATAATTCCGCAACAAAACAGTTGCTGTTCAATTAAAGCGCCCGGAGAAAACTATGCAGTATTTTATCAGAACAATATTATCGCCAGATTTGACAACGCTGAACGCATCGCGTCATTCCCGTCAGAACCCGGAGAAAAATATTATATTCGCGCAGTCATAACGCAGTAACTCAACTGTTTTTTACTTATGCTTTAGGACGGCGGCGAAGAATAGATTCAGCTACGGAATAAACCGCCGGAATTAAAAACAGCGTAATCAGGGTAGAACTGGTCAGACCGCCGATTACCGCTCTGGCCAGCGGAGCCTGAGTTTCTCCGCCTTCTCCGAAACCGAATGCCAGCGGCAACAGGCCGAGCACGGTCGTTAGCGTGGTCATAAGAATCGGACGGAGACGACGGCGACCGGCTTCGCGAATGGCATCATTCAGCGGCATACCGTCGCGGTGACGCAGTAAGTTGGCAGTATCGACCAGCAAAATCGCGTTATTCACCACAATTCCAGCCAGCATGATACAGCCGATAAATGATTGAATATTAAACGTAGTGTCCGTCAGGAACAATGCCAGGATAACGCCGATTCCGGCCAGCGGAACAGAAAACATTACAACCAGCGGGTCGCGCAGCGATTCAAACTGGCAGGCCATAACCATATAAACCAAAACCAGCGCCAGCGCAAACGCCATCACCAAATCACGGAAAGCTTTCTGCTGTTCTTCGTAATCTCCGACAACATTGATGCTGAAGCTGGCAGGAACTGGTATTTTCTGCAATTGTTCGTTGATATCACTGACAACGGAGCCCAAATCGCGACCAAAGATATTAACTGCCGCCGTAACTATCCGTTCTTGATTTTTCCGTTCAATTGATACCGGGCCTTTCAGCCGGTCATATTTTACCAGATTGCGAAGCACAACCCGGCTGCCGTCAGCATTGCGCACGGTCAAATTGAGAATCCGGTCCAATGTCATATTTTCCGCGTTTTTCACTTTCACCAGAATCGTATATTCCTCGCCGTTCTCCCGAAATTCTCCGGCGGAAGAGCCCGCCAGAACCGTCCGCAACGCGTCAGCAATAGTTTTAACTGAGACCTTCAAGTCGGCGGCTTTTTGGCGGTCAATGACAATTCTTTGTTCCGGCACACCAAGGTCGCGGCTTAAAATAACGTCAGTGACGCCTTTAACCTGCTTGGCGGCAGCCATAATCTGCTGCGCCAGCCGGTCAGCAGTGGCAAAATCATGCCCGCGAATATCAATGGTTAAATTTTCACCGGTGGCGGAAGCCATTTTCATAAAAAACAGTCCTTGACCTGATCTGGTACGAACCGTCACGCCAGGAATTTTCTCCAGTTTTTTGCCCAACGCAAAAGCGATTTCTTCGCTGGAGCGTTTGCGGTCCGACTTTGGAACCAGCTTGATATTGTAATTGCCTTTGTGTGCTCCGTTTGCATGCCAGGTTGAAGAACCGGCACGTGACACCCAACCGGTCATTTCCGGTATTTCTTTGACGATGATTTTATCGGCGCTCTGAACTGTTGCGTCAATAATTTCCGGCCTGGTGCCGACTGCACCCTCAAGGTAAACGCGAACAACGCCTTCATCAGCTTTCGGCATGAGTTCAGTGCCAATCAACGGATAGAGTAAAATGGTTAATCCCAGCAACGTCAAACTGCCAAGAATTACTGTCCAGCGCCAGTTAAGCGTGATGCATAACAGATTGCTGTAAAAACTTTCCAGCGTGGTAAACCAACGCGAGCTGATAACAAACAGACGTTCAGAATATTTTAATTGTTCACGCTTATCATCATGGTGAACGCTGGGGCGAAGTATTCTGGCCGCCATCATCGGCACCAGGGAAATCGCGGTAAACAATGAACAAGCCAGAGAAAATGCCACTACGGCAGAAAACTGTCTGAACATGAGTCCGGCCATACCTTTAACGAACACCAACGGCAAAAAAACCGCAATCGTGGTCAAGGTACTGGCAATGATTGCGGCAGTAACTTCATCAGTTCCTTGAATTGCCGCCTGATGATTATCAAGCCCTTCGTCTCGCAACCGGGTAATATTTTCCAGCACGACAATCGCATTGTCTACCAGCATTCCAATACCCAGAGCCAGACCGCCGAGCGTCATAACATTAAGAGTGAAACCACAAAAGTAAATCAGAACAAATGCCGCAATGATTGACAGCGGAATTGATACCGCAATAATTAAAGTGCTGCGGATGTTACGGAGAAAAAACAGCAACA
>JBAYVM010000475.1:0-2594 GCA_041674645.1 Victivallaceae bacterium
CCTGTGAGTTATCTGACCATGTTCGCCTTCCCTGCCTGTTCTTTGAATAGTGTTGCCGCCCACAAAACCCGGAGCGGCATCATGACCAGTGGCTCATTTTGACGTGAGCAAATCTCCAAATAGAGTCCGTTACTTATTTGTTTATGATGATTATAAAAGGTTTGAATATTGGTAACGTTATTTTTATTTTCCACATGGTTTCGGTAGCTGTCGAAATATCTTCCAATTGTCCGTTGATAGGCAGTATTTCTCCGTTGTCGGCGATATACGATACGTTGCCTGGAAGTACCGTACAATCAGAATGCAACAGGATAGTGATTTCTTCGGCGATATCGTATGACAAGTTGGTGATGCAAACAGTAAGCCGTTTGTTGTTTTCCCAGCACTGTACTCCCATGGCGCTTGGGTTTTTTATCAATACGGGTAATGCTTGAGGGGCCATCCATTGAAATATTTGATTAAACATAAACTGTCGTTGGTAACAGGTCAAATGTCTTAGGTCTGAATGCGTTGAATCAATTTTATATGGCAGTACGGCAATTTTTCCGCCGAGGATATTTTCTGAAATTACCACGCCGGAGCATATTTTTTGACGATTATGATTGACGATTGCAGAGATTTCTCTGCTTCCAGGTTTTGGATTCAAGTTGAATACTCCGTTCAAGGAAACCTCTTTAAGCGGGATGTAATTCCCAAAGTATTTGCCGAAATATTCATGGTCAGTACATTCTTCGGCGCCAAACTTCGAGATTCCATCTCCAGGATAACAGCCAATCATATCGGAAAAACCGCGTTCTGCTAAAGCGCGCGCGGCGTATGCGTCAAGGACAAGTCCGGCCTTCAACAATTCCATTAGTCTGGATTCAGGCAATGAATATGCGGTATCACCGGCAATAAATCTTATTGGAGATTCGTCGTAAGTGGTAGAGAAACCGCAATTGCCGAGAATATCATGCAGCACAAATGCCGGCCATTCAAGTTCACAAACATTATTTATTGTGTTTGGGTTAGCCTTCGGAGAATCAAAATCCCAAATGAACTGAATTCCTTTTCTGGCGCCGCGTTCAGGAGCGTTTTGGCGAACTGATTCAAAATAATTTCTGTTATTTTTTAGAAAATTGGTATAAGCTGGTTCAAGAAACGGGGAGTCTCCGACATAGCCGCACAAAGAGATTGCAGGATTGTTCATGCGGTTGAGGAGTGATTGGGTAATATGGAATCTGATTACGGTCATACTTTTTGACATTCTGGTGAATGGAGTAGTTTCAATTTCCGGAGTGTAATATGCGTGGTCTCCAATGATATGCCCGACAAATTCCAGATAGAAAAGTCCGGGAAATATTTGACGGCGGTCATTGTCGCTGTACGGGCCGATGCAGGGACGGATTACTGGCTTGTTTACCGGTTTGAAAGATTCAAGCACATTTTTTATTGTATGTCCCATGGTGGGTAAAGGATGAACACACGGCACCATCATTCCAATTTCTATTTCCGGGCTGACCCGATGGACGGCGCTACTTATTATTTCTCCAATTTCGACCAGGCGTTTGCCAAGGAAATTAATCCACATGATACGCACCGCCTGGTCATTTTGCAAGGCAAGATTTAAAGATTCCCGACTCCATTTTTTCCCGGTTAACTCGCTGAATTTATTTAAATGCAGATCACAAAAGCATCCCCAAGTGTCTTTGCGGCCGGAGAGAATGTAGCGATGATCGTCATCGATATGAATATAATCCGGCTCTATTTTTGCCAGAATAGTATAGAATTTGTCCAGATAAACTTCAAGTTTGGGGTCCAGAAGGCATGGAATGCGATACTCACAACTGCCGTCGGCATAAGTACTCCAATGGTCGTAATCATTACGACCACGATGGTCGCAGCGTGACATGGCCATATTGTAACTGGAATTTATTCCAAGCCGGATTCCTTCTGCCTGTAAACGATTTTTTGCCAAAGCAATATTTTCCGCTTCGTGTTGGGCTTCTTCCAAGGTTAATTGATTCCAAACCATATGCTGAGCATCGGTAAATAGCATAACGTTTCTGGTGTCTGTTTCATGGCAGAATCTCACCAATTCCTCAATTCGTTCCTGGTGATTCCAGGTTGGCAGATAAGTTCTGACAATGTAGTTAACCCGGTTTGGTTCAAATATTGCTTTCATTTTTTCCTGTTTTTCAATCTTGCTATAAATACGGTTATTTTATTCTACTTCTTAACAATGACTAATTGCATGATAACAGTTACTCTTTAATATAGCGTATCAGCTATAAATTTAAGTCAATAGCTATCACTTTATGCGTATCAATGGATTTTTGTGCAGCCAGGCACATTTTAGCGCTGATATATCCTTCTTCGATGGTATTTTTAACTTCAGTAGGTCTGCCGTTCAGCAGATCCAGCTTAGCCACAATTCCATATTCTGTTCCGTCAAAATGTGAATGTCCGTTCCAATCGTAAACTTCATGAATTAGCGAGCCGGGTTTTTCATGATAACGGGTAATGTCAATCTGACTGTTGCCAATGAGAATCTGTCCTTTGGAGGTTTCCTCAAACTGTCCGTAATACCGCAGCTGCATTATGCCGTCTGTTCC
>JBAYVM010000476.1:0-2588 GCA_041674645.1 Victivallaceae bacterium
AGGCGCGGAAAATAGCTGAAATATTTAGCCGCGACAGTGGAGTAGGTATTTTGGGCATGAGAGGATATTGACTCGGGAAAGTAATCGAAGAATCTCAAACTGGTAGCGCGGTAATCATTTAAAGCGGCGGCTATTTGCTGACTGGTGCTTTCGTCATTCAATTCAAAAACTTTAAAAGCTGCCAGGCGGCTCAAGGTGCCAAATACAATATGTTCCTGATCTTTTAGATAATTCAAAGAAAAATTATACAGGGCTTCAGCGGCAAATTTACGCGTAGTCGCCGTCGGATCATTTACATAAATCAGCCAATGAGATTCGGCAAGCTCAGATAATTTGGATTGGATATACACATGTTCAAATGAGTTGCCACCATAGTTTTCAGCCAAAAAGGTATTCAATTCCTCCTGAGCTGCCTGACGTTCGGCTTCAGTCATTTCCGGTGCCACTTCATTGATTGTCGCCAGTTCTTGATCGACAAAATTGCTCAGCGTATCGGCATCAAGTTGTTCATAAGAAAAAGATAAATTCAACAATGTTTCCAACCCGGTTTTTACTGCGGCAATCAAAGTTACGCTTGTGGAGCTACCGGGATCGACTGAATGCATGTTGTCAACCATCTGTTCAACATCGCCACTGCCTTCAAACGCAACCGATTTGATGGTTTTTATCGTCAACGAGCTTGATTCTAGTGAAGAGACGCCTCCACTGACTGCTATTACTTTATATACATATTGCGTACCGGTCTGTAATCCTGAATCGGAGTATTGAGGAACAGTTGTCGTGGCAATTTCAGCATCATCACGCAATACCTTGTAAGAATCAATCTGAGTGTTTTCATCACCAGGCAGCCATTGGATGGTAATCTTAGTGTAGGTTGCCCGCCCCAATTTTAAATCGACCGGAACCGGCACATCAGCAAACATTTGAAACGATTGAACAGCAAACGCGATTCCCAGCAGAAGACACAAAATCCCCCTCTTCCTCATCAATACCCCCGTTTTTTATGCATAAAAACTATAATTTACGTTGAAATCCCCTGACAAACAGACACAATAAGGCTGTTTGAATTAATTCATTAAGAATATTGCCTGTAAAAAGAAAGTCAAATTTAACATGTCAAAAAAAAGGAAATTTAATCATTTCTAACACAAAACAAATAAAAGAGAACGGCGACTTAAGGCGCGGGTAATCAGCCGGAAGTCCGGCCCTGGAGTTTGAGTTTTACTGGTGGCCAGCCGGAAGGAGAGATTATTTTTATTTCGATTTCTGCATTAAGCAGATTTTCTTTCTGGTCTGGAGCGGCTTTCACTTTCAGATCAAAGCCCTGCTTAATTTCCTTTAATTCTATTTTTGCCGGGAAGTTGGCTTTGACAATCTCTGCCTGGACTTTTACATTCTCTTGCGTGGTTTCCAGTTTAAATGAATAATCATAGGATTTGCCGATGGACAACGTGCCGAGATAAAGATTGTCTTTGGGATAAACTTTTATTAATGGAATCGCTTTCCCGGAAAGCGTCAACCGCAGAAAACGTTGTTTCGGGTCATTGCTTTCAACGTAGATGGCTTTGGAATACGGGCCGCCGATAGAGTTGGCTTTGATTTCCGCTTCCAGAATGGCTGTCGCTCCGGGTTGAATTATTTTTTTATCCAGTTTAGTTTCAGAGCAGCCGCAGGTTTTGCGGATTTGCTTTATTTCCAGCGGAGCATCGCCGTTATTGACCAATTCAAATTTAGCAGTCTTTTTTTCATTTGCCGGATAGTCGCCAAAGTCTATCAAGGCTTTATCCTTAACCGCAATCACCGGCGTTCCGGCGCAAAGCTCAACGCAGATAAATCCGGCAAACAGCAGAACTAAGATTGAAAGATGTTTCCTCATGGACTATTTTTAACCTCTTGTTTTTCAAAATTGCGAAAGTAAAGCGTTAATGTTAGCATTTAAATTAAAAATTGCCAGTTGGCTGTTGGCGGGATTGTCCGCTTTTTCCGTTATTGCGTCATCTCCGGCGGAACCGCGCCGGGTACTGGTAGAATACTTTTTTCAGCCGAACTGCGAAGAATGCAAAAAAATAAGCTCCCTTGTCTTGCCGCGCTTACAGGAGGAATGCCCGGAATATTACCGGCTTGAAAAGTATGATTTGTCGGATGAAAAGAATTTTCTCCAGCTCGTCGCCATTCTGGACAGTTTAAAAAACAACAGCAATCATGATGTTTACATAATTCTGGACAAAAAGCTGATACTTGGCGGGTATGCCGCGATTGAACAGAATCTATTTAAGGAAATAGTCCGCTTATATAAAACGAGTGGAACTTCTGACGTTCCGGTTGCGGCTCCGTCGCCTTCAAGCGGCATTGCCGGAACATTCGGCAATAAACTAAAAATAACAACGGTAATCATTGCCGGTTTGCTTGATGGCATTAACCCATGCGTTTTCTCTACCCTGATATTTTTCATGAGTCTCCTCGCAGTGGCTAATATCAAAGGACGAAAACTGATTATATTAGGAACGGTTTATTGTCTGGCTTGTTTCCTTACTTATCTGGCTCTCGGTTTCGGCATTTTTAAGATACTTCAGACGGCAACGGTTTTC
>JBAYVM010000477.1:0-2587 GCA_041674645.1 Victivallaceae bacterium
GCAGACACAGTCGCTAAAGGACTTGCGGACTGCGTGCTGCCGGGAATGCGCATGAAAATAAGTGAACTCAACTGCGTTACCTGGATTAACGATGCTTATAATGCCAGCCCGGAAAGCGTCAAAGCCGCCTTACAATGGCTGTCTGAATTTACCGTACAAAAATCCATGATTCTGGCGCTGGGCGATATGCTTGAACTTGGGAAAGCCTCTACGGATGAACACCGGCAAGTGCTTCAGAAAGCATTCTCTTTATTCCAGGAATCAACTTTCATTCTCGTCGGCGAACACATGCAAGCCGCATCCAACGGACTCAATATTCCGCCGAATGCTACTTTTTGCGCTAACTCCAGCCTGGCGGCGCAACAACTTGCAACGTTGGCTGTTCCAGGCAAAACCGTATTTTTAAAAGCTTCCAGAGGCATTCATCTGGAAAATGCAGTTCCGGAAAAATGAAAACTCTTTCAGCCTACATCGAATGCCTTAGACCGCTGATAACGACAGAAAAAATTGCCGGGAATCCGGTAATCTCCGAAATCACCAATGACTCCAGAAAAGTTTCAACAGGTTGCATCTTCATCGCCATTAAAGGCGCGGCGGCGGATGGACATAAATATATTTCACAAGCCATTTCCAATGGCGCGGTCGCAATTATTCATCACAGCCAGCTGGACGAATATTCTCCCGGCGTCAGCTATCTCCAGGTAAGCGACGCATATTTTGCTTATGCTTCCGTCTGTGAATGCCGGTTTGATTTCCCGGCGCGCCAGTTGCGGCTGCATGGAATTACCGGCACTAACGGAAAAACCACCACCGCGTTCATTCTCGAAAAAATCCTCAGCAGTTGCGGCAGAAAATGCGGACTGATTTCCACCGTCGCGTATAAATTCAGAGATTATTACACGGAAGCCTCAAGAACTACGCCGGAAGCGTATGAACTTCAGGAACTCTTTCGCAAAATGGCGGACAGCGGTTGCACTGATGTTATTATGGAAGTTTCCAGCCACGGTCTCGACCAACACCGCCCGGGACACGCAGTATTCCACACCGCCATCTTCACCAATCTCACCGGCGATCATCTGGATTATCACTTGAACATGGAAAACTATTTCCAAGCCAAGTTGCGGCTCTTCAGAGAATATATCAATGCGAAAAGCGCCGCGGTGATTAATATTGATGACGCCTTCGGCGACAGAATTTATAATGAGCTCGCGTCCAATTCCAACGTTGTTTCATTCGGCAAATCAGCTCGAGCAACCAGTCAACTCGACAATATCCAACTTGCGGCATCAGGAACAAAATTCACGCTGAAACTTAAAAATTCTTCATATCAGATTGAAACCAGGCTTATCGGGGAACACAACGCATTCAACCTCAGCGGAGCTCTGCTGGCCGCAGTCGGTTCAGGCATTCCAGCTGAACAGGCCGTTGAAGCAACCAGACAGACACTTTCAGTTCCCGGCCGCCTGGAAACATTCACCTCCCCGGCCGGGGTGACGTTTTTCGTGGACTACGCCCACACCGACGACGCGCTGCGCAACGTCCTGACAATTCTGCGCACCATTGCCGAAAAACGCATTATTACTGTCTTCGGTTGTGGCGGAAATCGTGACAAAACCAAACGTCCACGCATGGGCAGGGTCGCTGCGGAATTTTCCGATCTGGTAATTATCACCAGTGACAATCCGCGCTTTGAAGACCCGTTGCAAATTATCCAGGAAATAAAACCGGGGATTCCAGAAGGACACCCGCTGATTATCGAACCGGATCGGGAAAAAGCCATTCAGCTCGCTGCAAAACAAACTGTTCCCGGAGATATTGTGCTGATTGCCGGCAAAGGACACGAACCTTATCAGGAACAGAATGGCATACTATCCGACTTCGATGATCGCAAAATAGTAATAGAAATCTGCGCCGGTTAAATCAGAACTGAGGGAATCCGCGGGCTCATGACAAAAAAAACAGTTTAAAATCTAGCGGGAAGTATATTTATTTTTTTCTGAATATATTCGGAGAGACGCCCACAAGTCTTTTGAAAAAGCGTGAAAATGAATATATGTCTTCAAATCCGGCAATATCTGCGATTTCAGTGATGGACAAGTCAGAATACAAAAGATACTGTTTTATAAAGTCAGCTTTTGCTTTGTCAATATAATTTTTAAGAGACATTCCGCTGTGTTTTCTGAATAGTGCGGAAAGATGACCTGCCGAACATCCGACGGCTTTGGCAACTGAAGTTATAGAAATATATCTGTTATTATTCTTTTCAATAAAATTTGCTGCTTTGATAAAAGCCGGATGATTACCTTCTGAAACATCCAGCTTATTTAAATCACAGATGGATACTATTGACGCAAGTAAATATTCCATGTATATTTTTTCAGGCTCAGACATGGATTGCATACTTTCTGCGAATTTAAACAAAACGGCACAAACAATATCTCTTAACGGGTTATTATTAAATAGAAACGCTTTATTGTAAAATGTTCTGCTCCCGGAAGCATTGAACCTTAAGCTTATAATACTGGAGTCGGCTTCAAATTCAAAGTAGTGCATAATGCCCGGCGGCACAATAAAGATGTCATTTTTA
>JBAYVM010000478.1:0-2586 GCA_041674645.1 Victivallaceae bacterium
CGACTTGTTCCGGTCAAATAAGTAACAATAAAACCCTGAAACCGCTTCGAGCGGTTCACAAACTACAAGCCCCCGGCTCTGCCGGTGGTAAGTTGACTCATGGAGAATGACTATGACTACCACTGAATATACGCCATTGCGTTTCCCTGCCCACTACCCGCCTGTAACGCGCTGGAAAAAATTCTTCATTGGCGTTCGCTGACTGGGGCCTGACTTATCGTTCTTCAAAACATTAAACAGCCAACAGGCAAATCGTTCTACTGAGCTCATGGCCGTTTGGGGCGGAGGCATCCGTCAAGAAGTAGCTGAGCTGATTGCTTCACGACTGAGCAAATCGCAACGATGGAAGAAGGAAGTATTTCTGCCGCGCGATTCTTTTAACGTCATCTGTCATGGACCAACATTTGACTGGGGAAATGAATTTGCTCTTGAAGAAACGATTGAAGAATTCGAGAACATCTATTGCGTAACTGTTCCGCTTTCATTTTGGGGGTTGCCCGAGTCAATTACGTTCGGCGAGCTCGTTGACAACTTTGTTGAAATTATTAATCTAAAAAGCAAGCTTTCATCTTGAGATACACGCACAATGAGTCAGAACAGATTATCATTAAGTTCGAATCTTATTTCTCAATCGACGCAAAATGTGAGTTCTTAATTTGTTTGTGATAATTTAACAGAAAAGTTGAAAAGGATACGCCAAGGGCGTATACTGTTACTATGGAATTTATAGAAACAAATATTTTCACCAAATTAGCAGATATGCTGTTTACTGACAGTGAATATCGTGAGTTGCAATTTGCTTTATTGACCAATCCGACAGTTGGCGATTTAATTCAAGGGAGCGGAGGATTAAGAAAGGTCAGATGGAACGTGACAACCGGCGGAAAGCGTGGTGGAGCGAGAATTATCTACTACTGGGATGCTGGGAACAAAATATATATGCTATACGGATACAAAAAAAATAAACAGTCCGATTTGACATCAGAACAGTTAAAAACCTTAAGTAAGCTTGTAAAGGAGCAGTTAAAATGAATGATAAAGATTTTGAAATGCTAAAGTCAAGTATTGAAGAAGCAGGAAAAATACGTAAAGGAATCTGTAAACCTGCACGTGTTACAAAAATTGAAACGCCTGAGATTTCCGAAATACGAGAAAAGTTACACATGACTCAGAAGCGTTTCGCCATGATGATTGGAGTAAGTCCAAGAACATTGCAAAACTGGGAACAAGGACGACGCCATCCGGTAGGTCCAGCTCAAGCGTTATTGTGTGTTGCCGCAAAAAATCCTAACGCAGTAAAAAAAGCGCTTATGGCATGAATTAAGGCGGATTTCATGGGCTTTCTTGACGCAGGGGGCTTGACTTTTTGGGCATTACATCCTGCTGATTCACATTAAAATAACAATTTTCTTTACAATAAATACTTATAACAGAGGCAAAGAAGAAGTAAATATGAATGAGTTCAGTGAAAAAATTAAAAAATGTTATTTTAAACGAGCCGTCAGCGAACTTTTGCTACTGGCGGCAACCATATTCATTACCGGCTGTCAGTCACCGCAACCGGCAACGATAACCCAGATTTCCACCATTGACGCATTGCTGGCCGGAGCTTATGACGGACAACTCACCTGCGGTCAACTGCTAAACTACGGAAATACTGGAATCGGCACTTTTGACCGGCTGGATGGAGAAATGATTGTGCTAGACGGTGCAGTTTACCAAATCAAAGCCGACGGCAAAGCATATACTCCGCCGCCTACCGCGTCCACTCCGTTCGCCGCAGTTATGAATTTCCAGGCAGACAGCTCATTTATTCCAGACAAACCTTCCACTCTGAGCGAAATTTATGCGCAAATCGACAAATTTTATCCCAATCAGAATATCTTCTACGCCATAATTATTAACGGTGAATTCTCAGCGGTAAAAACCCGCAGTGTTCCAGCGCAGACCAAGCCCTACCCGCCACTGTCAGCGGTAACAAAAACTCAGCCGGAATTTAAACTGGCAAATGTCAGTGGCATCGTGGTTGGCTTCCGTTGCCCGCCGTTTGTAAAATCCATCGGCGTTCCCGGTTATCATCTACATTTTCTCAGCAATGACCACCGGCAAGGCGGCCATATTCTTGATTTTAAGCTGACATCAGGAAAAATAGAAATTGCGGAATGTCATAATTTTCTGCTTAAACTGCCCGCCAACGACAGTTTGAGAAATCTTAATCTGACCACTGACCGCTCCCGTGAACTACATTCCGTCGAACAAGGAAAATAGCATGTCTAAAGCTAAAAAACACAAATTGACCACTGGCAGAAAAATCCGTTATGCCGTTTATTTTTTAATCATCGTCCTGCTCGCCGCCATCTGTCTGCTGCCGGGCGGCAGAATCGCGTTCAGAGATAAAATTATCGCTCTTTTTCCTGATCCGTCGCCTTCAATCATCGCCCTGCCCGCAGATCCGGTAGAAATGGGTAGAGTACACGGCAGTGAATTCAAATATTCCATAAAACTGTTGTGCAAACTCTATCTTGAACCGATTGTCAAAGGTTCAAAATATCAGGATCATTACAAAAACGCCAAAGCGGTTTTCGA
>JBAYVM010000479.1:0-2581 GCA_041674645.1 Victivallaceae bacterium
GCTTGCTCAAGTGCTGAGCTCTGATTTGCGTAACGAAACATCACCGATGTAAACGTTTTTCATGACGGCTCTGCCGTTCAGTATCCGGACTTTAACCGTACAACCTGCTTCTGACTATTTGAGTTAAATTTTACCGCATTTTCTGTTTCCTGAGCAAGTTTTTCATTCATGTAAAACCGGTCAAACGGCAGATGGATGTAACTCTTGCCGCCAGTATTATATCTGAATTTTACTCTGACATAATCATCTTCATCCGGTGGAGTCCGGTTTAAGTTTAACCTCAAGTACGCCGAACGCTTTGATGTCAACAAAGGAACGCTGATTGGCATGACGCACCGTTACGCCGATTTACTCAAGCCGTTGTTCGACCGCCTGATATTGGAATTACGCGATTGCGAGTATCTGCATGCAGACGAAACTGGCTGGTCAATGGATGGCAAACGCGCTTACGCCTGGCTGTTTGCCAACGATGATTTCCGGGTCTTTCTGTTCCGTGATTCGCGCGGCTCAAAAGTGCCGAAAGAAGTTCTCGGGCTGGAGAAACTTATGCTGATTCTGATTACCGACCGTTACCGGGGATATCTTCCGTTGCTGGTTGAGCGACAATTCTGTTTCGTCCATCTCCTCCGCGACGTTGAAAAACTTAAACTGGAATTTCCAGATGAAACACAAGTCGCTGAATTCTGCGACGACCTCATCCCGTTGCTGCAAGCGACCATCAAACTGCGACAATCGCATCCCGACCGGAAAAAATACTTGAAACGAGCGAAGGAAATTCAAAAAAAGATTATGGAAATTTGCAACTTCACTTCATCCGATCCAGGAGTTCAACATATCCAGGACATTTTCCGGCTAAACGAAAAAAATCTCTTCCAGTGGGTTAAAAATCCAGATATTCCATGTGAAAACAACTTTGCTGAACGCAATCTCCGTCCAATCGTGATTTCTCGCAAACTCAGCTTCGGATCACAATCAGAACGTGGCATGCAAACTCGAGAAATATTGATGACGGTGCTTCATTTCGCAAAATGTCGAGGGCATGACTCAGTCAAATTTCTGGAACAACTGCTTGATACTCTTACCGCTAACCCGAAAGCTGACATCCCCGCAAGGTTGAAACTGAATACTCGCCATGCGGTTAATGCAGCATGATTTAAAGCATTTCCATTCCCTAGACGGACTGAACGATTACCTTAGCTTTGGACTTTTTTGGGAAAAAATATAAAATTGCTTGCTTTTTTTAAACGCATGAGTTATAATAGTGATTAGACGTTAAATCAAAGTAATTTAATAGCGGGCTGACAATGGTAACAACGATAAAAGATATAGCGAAAGCTGCGAATGTTTCAAATCCCGCGGTTTCTGCAGTATTGAATAATAAGACCAATTGCCGGGTTTCGCCTGCGACCAGAGAAAAGATCTTAAAGCTGGCCAAGGAGATGAATTATAAACCGCATTTCAGCGGCTTATTGTTGCGCGGCGAAAAGACACGTACGGTTGCGTTGTTGATATGCGACAAATGGATGAAGTTTGAAGATTATATGAGAGACTTGTTGATTACCTTAATGTCACAGTTTGACCAGAAAAGTTATGCCTGTTATCTTGCGGACATTACCGGTGATGCCGATACCAACTATTCTAAAGTTCTTGAATTAATTTCGCGCGGAGTCCATAATTTCATTTTTTTAGGCGTCCCATTCGGACATACTAAAATCCGTGAACTAATGGAAAGTACCAATAAGAACTCTATTGTTTACGGCGATTCAACCTTTCTTGAACGATATGTATTACATGATTCTGCTGCGGGCGTAACCGCAATAATAAAATTTTTTCTATCTCGCGACAGAAACAACTTTCGGATGTTGATTAATCGCGCTAATTATGATACCATCAAACAGGATGGAAACAGTCGATTTCGCGGATTGATGGCGGCGTTCCCTGACGTTGATCAGGAAACCTTAAAGAGTAAATACTTAATTCCAATGGATGATTTGGATGTTGAGGAAAGTGGTTATCTGGATAGTTTTGCAAAGGTCGGATATACAGCAACTGCGAAAGTCATAGACAGCAATCCAGACATTCAGGCCATTTTTTACTTGTCGGATTTCTACGCTATTGGTGGCGCAAAATTATTGATTGAAAGAGGATTTTCCATTGGCAAGGATATACTGCTGGCCGGGTTTAACGAAACGCCTGCTGTCCGAAACTATCCATTCCCCATCTCATCCGTGGGACATGATATTGATAAAATTGGCGATATGATAATCAAAGAGTCGTCGGGTGACAATCGGCGCTTCGGGTATGTTATTCCGCCAATTGTTCACATTCGGGAAGTTTAAATAATAACAAACAGAATAAAAAAAGGTAAAAAAAACGAAAAACAAATTAACTAATGGAGAATGTAAAATGTTTACCAAAAACCAAACAACAGAAAGGAAAGGCAAAATGAAAAAGTCAAAACGCAAAATCTTCATTTTTTTCCGTTAACCATTAAGATTTTTTGCATTTAAGCTTGCTTTTTTTGTTTTTATGGTTAATGTATATCGTCGGTTTTATATTTACTATATTATAACATAAGGTA
>JBAYVM010000480.1:0-2578 GCA_041674645.1 Victivallaceae bacterium
ATGGCGTTACGTTTGGAGTTGTGGAATCGCCAAAAGAAATGGGAATATGGTATGCGGCGGTTATCGCCAAAATATTCAATGGAGCATTACCCGGTTCATTATCTGCACAGATACCGAAAGAATATGAACTCTATATTAATAATGCAGCAGCTCAGAAAATTAATTTTAATATTCCGCGCGGTCTGCTTTTCGCTACAGATAAATCTTACGTCTCAATAAACCGCGGGAAAAAAGATGGAACAATCAAGTAAAAGTATTTTTCTAAAAACTCTGACCGTCGCCTTGCTGTTCGGAATCGTTTTTTGGATGATAGAAAGCATTTATCAAATTTTTTATTTCCGTGAAGATCTCCAGTATATGCTTTACCATGAACCGCTTTCGATTATGGATTATCTAATTCGTGATATTCCGCGCAGTTCACTCTTCTTTCGAATTGTTTTCATGGCCGGTTCAATAACTGCCGGGCTGATAGTCGGATTGTTGTTGATTCGCAACCAGAAACATGGCGCGGCATTACGGGAAAGTGAAAAAAATTTCCGGGAGGCAATCAGTGCGGTTAATGACGGAATATTTAATTTTTCAATCGCTGAAAATAGCGCGGCGCTCAGTCCAACTTGTTTTACCATGTTGGGTTATGAACCGGATGAATTTCCTGTAACCGCCGAAGTATTCGCCAACTTATTGCATCCTGAAGACCGACGACGAACTGAGACGATAATCAACCGTTATATTACTACTGATGAACCTTTTGCTGTAGAATTCAGATTAAAAACCAAAGGCGGAAACTGGCTTTGGGTACAGTCACGCGGACATGCAGTGGAATGGAATCAATCAGGTCAACCGCTCCGTGTAACCGGGGTTATTGCCAATATTGACAGCCGGGTTAAAACCCAGCAAAAATTGAGAAAATATACCAACCGGCTGGAAGAGGCGGAACGCATAACTAAACTGGGACACTGGGAATACATTTACAGCCAAAACTATTGGCTATGGTCCAGCGAAATATATAATCTTTTGCAAATAAAACACACCCTAAGCGCGCTTCCGGGCACTATGGCGCCGTTGAAACATATTCATCCAAACGACATTCGTGATGTTGAAAAAGCATTCACTCTCTCATTAAAAAACCACACTTCGTTTAATCATGTTCACCGCTTGAAACTAAAAAATGGCCTGGTAAAATATGTCCACGAACGCGGGCTCCATACCTACAATCCAGACGGCAGCCCATTGCGCTCTTTCGGAACAATACAGGACATAACAGAAACCCGCAAAACCGAGGAAGCATTATACGACTCGGAGAAACGTTACCGTGCCTTGTTTGAAGGCGCTGGCGAAGGAATTATTGTAATTGAAAAAAGCACCGGGCAGATAAAGCATGCCAATAAAGCCATGTGTTCTTTGCTCGGATATTCATTAAGTGAAATATCACGTTTAAAAATAAAGAATATTCATCCTGAAGCAAATTTTCAGACCAATTCTGCATGGTTTAATATTAAAAGCGGAGATAATATTTTCATTAATGATGTTCAATGCGTCAGGAAGGACAAATCAACTTTCCCTGTAGAAATTAATGCTTCGTGTATTGAAATAGACGGCAAAGAATCATTAGTCGTTTTTTTTAATGACCTTACCGAAAATTATAAAATCGAAAAAGAACGCAGAATGTTGAAATTTGCGGTAGATAATTCAGGAACAGAAATATTTATCTGTAATCCTGACGGTTCGTGTTATTATGCCAATTCCGCCGCCAGCATTAAACTGGGATATTCACGCGAAGAGTTTGAACAGTTAAACATCTGGGAGGTTGACCGCAAACTCAATAAACAATTATTTGCAGATATGTGGAAGCAACTGAAAACAGACAAAAACTTGCGTTCCGAGAGTGAGCAAACCATGAAATCGGGCGAGACTTTCCCGGTGGAATACACGGTTGATTACCTCACTGTAGGAACTAGCGAGTACGCCTGTTTGTTTGTTCAGGATATTACTGAACGTAAAAAAGTTGAAGCCGATATGGTTGCCGCAAAAGAGAAAGCCGAACACTCCGATCAGTTGAAGTCGTTGTTCCTGGCGAATATGAGTCACGAAATCCGGACACCAATGAATGGTATTCTTGGGTTCGCCGAATTAATGCAACGCAAAGATCTTCCGGAGGAGAAACGTAATGAATATGCGAAGATAATCTGTGAATGCGGCAACAATCTGCTTCAAATCATCAATGACATTTTGGATATTTCCAAAATAGAGGCCGGTGAAGTGAAAATAATAAAGTCCAAATTCTGTGTGAATAAAATCATGGAAGAACTTTATATGTTTTTCGAATCGTTTGTGTCAAAAGCAGAACATAATATTTCATTCGAAATGAGAAAATCCTTGCGCGACGATGAATGCGTTATCTTTTCAGATGAAAACCGGCTTCGTCAAATCATCACCAATCTGCTGAGTAATGCAATAAAATTCACCCACGCCGGCCAGATAGAATTCGGCTATTTTCAGAAAAATGAAGAATTGGAATTTTATGTGAAAGACACCGGAATTGGAGTAGACCCGGAAAAACAAAAAACTATTTTTGAAC
>JBAYVM010000481.1:0-2577 GCA_041674645.1 Victivallaceae bacterium
AACTGCTTCAAATGCTGGTCAATTTGTCCGCAAAGTTTTTCATACTGTTCGATTATTGGCTGTTCATCATCTCTTGGGCCCTGCCCGCAATTTTCCCATTCCCGGACAATAGCGCGAAATCGGGTGCGAATATCTTCCGCTGAAACACTATCCTGCTCCAGTTCGCCAGCTAGAACAGACAAATCCTGACATATTTTCTTTTCCTGTTCCAAATTGGCAATGCGCTGATCGCGTAATTCCGCGTAATATTTATCGAACGCGCCGCGAAAACTGTCGTAAAGTCTCTGGTCATCGCGACCGGCTGATCCGGCGGCCTTCCAGCGTTCCCACAACATCGGAACCCGGCGGTGCGCTTCGCCATAAGGCAACTCGTTCAGTCTTCCTGCCTCATCGCAAAGTTCCTGTTTCAAAGCGATAATTGAATCTCTATAATCTTTTGATTCTTTATAATATTGTTTTCTGGCATTGAAAAACACATCGCAAGTTTCACGAAACCGTTGATAAAGTTCTCTTTCCAATTCCTGGTGAGCAATGCCGGTGTCTTTCCATTTTTGCTGTAATGTTTTAAGCGTTTCTGCGGTGGCGCCCCATTCCGAGGACGCGGCGGCGGCTTCAGCCTCTTCACAAATTGCGCGTTTTATGTTGGCGGCTTCCTCGCGGGAAGCGTTTAAATGTTCATAATAAGCATTGATTCTAGTTTGGAGTTTTTCGCTAGTTTCATGGAATTGTTTCCAGATTTCATCGGCTTTTTCGTGCGGAACGCTGCCGATATTTTTCCAGTGCAGACGAAGTTCC
This sequence comes from Victivallaceae bacterium, assembly GCA_041674645.1. Classification (GTDB taxonomy): domain Bacteria; phylum Verrucomicrobiota; class Lentisphaeria; order Victivallales; family Victivallaceae; genus JBAYVM01. Next base: position 796 of record JBAYVM010000481.1, read on the forward strand.
TTGAGCCGTTTAGCGGCGGCAGGCAAATCTTTGTCTTCCAGGTCAATCATTTTCTCCAGCTCTTTGCACAACCCCAGCTTCAACGTGTAATTTGCCCAACGTTCCAAATCGCGAGTCTGATAAAGCTGATGAATTTTCCCGGAATACGCCCGGCAAAGGCGTTTGTATTTTATATCAAGCTCTTTGACTTTATGATTTTCAGGATTTATCAGGGCGAACGCATTTGCGATTTCCGCATCCAACGCAATTTTCAGCTCTTTTGACAACCCGGCATCCGGACCGTTCAACAGCTTTTCCAGGTCGTCACAAACACGAGTCGCGATATCCAACGCATCATTTTGATTTTTTTCTTCGGCTGCGATTCTCTCTTCCAGCATACTGCAAGTATTATCAAACTTTTTCTGATAGGCATCAATATCATCCACATCGGCGGAAATTTTCTTCCAGTCCTCTTTCATGTGGTGAATTTCACGTTTTTTCGGTAGCAACGCAGTTTCTTTGCTCATTCTCGCCGCCTGAAGGCAAAGTTCTTCCAACTGGTCAACTTTTTGATAACGGGTGCGAACCTTTTCTTCCGCCCTGGCAACGCCTTCGTGAAATTTCTGACAGGCATTATCAAAGCGTTTATCGAGAATTTCCTGATAGGCTTGAGGCGCTGGCGGCAAATCTGACCACTGCTGTTTAAGACCTTCAAATTCCATGCTTGTGCTGGGGTCAACCCGTGCCTGTAAATTTTCCACCTTAACGCAACAGGCTTCGCGTTCGCGAAGCAAGGTTTTCACTTCATTGGAAATACCGCCATCCACGGCTTCAACTGCTTTATCGATTTTTTCTCCAGCCTTCCGGTTGTTTACCACAAGTCTGGTTTTAACCGCGATTCTGACTTTTTCAGATTTGGCGGAGTCGGCAAGCTGTTCCAACGCCTCCTGATTGCCGCGCAACCGTTCCAACAGTTCCAGACCAAGCTCGGAATTATCGCGATTATTCAATATTTTGATGAGTTGATGCGGAGATTTGATATTGCGGGCGGCGCTGCGGGCGATGGGAATTGAACCTACCGAACAGGCAATGGTCGCCAAGTAATCTTCATTCTTGATTTTTTTTAACAGCGAACCGCATTCCTCCGGACTTGCCGACGCAACCACGATTCCGGTATAAATTTTGTCTATTTTCTCATTCAACAGTCCGGACAACTCGGAATCCTGCTCTTTGGCGGCGAGTTTTTCCAGGAGTTGCGGATCTTCAATTTTGAGTATCGCAGCTTTTCTTATCTCTGGAAGCGAGTCCGTTTCAGCGCATTCAAAGATTAAATCACTGTCGGTGACTTCAGTCAGAGCCTCCAGCCGCACGTCTTTATTATCGTGCTTCAGCTTTTTCTTTAGAAAAAAATTGCTCAGCATATTATTTATAACCCCCGTTGTTAACCGGACTTTCACTATAATACCGCTTATTGCGATTTCCAGTGGATAATTGTCTAAGAGTTCGACATTGTTTGATTTTTCACGGGAACAATGTATATTTTCCCCTCTTAACTTAAAATTTTTAACCAGGAGACTTTATGTCAGAACATACAAAAAAATTTAAAACTGAAGTTCAGCATCTGCTGGATATGATGATTCACTCGCTCTATTCCAACAAGGATATTTTTCTTCGCGAACTGATTGCCAACGCCGCGGACGCGATTGACAAAGCCAGATTTGAATCCCTCACCAATCCGGATATTGTCCGCGACTGGAAAATCCGGCTGGAACTGGATAAGAACAACAAATCAATCAAAATAAT
>JBAYVM010000482.1:0-2571 GCA_041674645.1 Victivallaceae bacterium
AATGTTGCTCCAAATGGTTCCAGCAAAACCCAGATGTTCAACTTGAACCCGAAATGGAATACTAAATATTTGGATTTCCTGACCGCAAAAGGTCACGCTAAAGTCGTAACTTATGGCGACCTCGTAATCAGAAATAATAAAGTCGGTCTCATTGAGCGCAAAACCAACATTTTTAATGTTGATTCTTCAGAAAAAATTCCCGATACGACTTTCGGCTTGCAATACATGGCCGTGGACCAGAAACAGCTTGGCAATGATACAACTGCCGCCTATTCCTTCGTGGCTTATGACACCGGCGGCACTAAGATTGTTCTGGCTGGCGGCGCTCCCGCAATTGCCACATTAACCGTTACCAAAGAAACAGATTCATCTAATATCACTCGCTATTATCTGAAACTTGCCGACACCGCGCTCTATTTTACCAAAAACGGCGCCAATTACGGAAATCAGGTCGAGGCCGGCAGTTTTGCCCTCTACAAAGGCACGACTGAACAAACCGCCTGGAACAGCAGTCTCACTCTGCCGGTTGACAAAGGCAACAAAATCCTTGTCGAACCGTCACCGAGCGCTTACGGATTTAAGATTACGGTTGCACCTTCGGTTTGCGACAATGACACCATTCTTGATGTTGAAATGAGCAACGATTCACTAATCGGCTGGAAATCTGACGGCGGTCCGCGGATATCGAAAAACAATACGGTAAACACCAAAGTAATGATTAGCAACGATTCCAACCGCTTCGTCATCGGCGGCCTGGAAAAGAAAGAAGTTGTCCGTGGCGTTACCGGCATCCCGTTCCTGAAAGATCTTCCGGTTTTAGGCTGGGTTTTCTCTACCGAAAGTGAATCCACGAAACATTCGCAACTGATAATGGTTGCCGAATGTGTGACTTCCCGTCCGGATACCCAAATTAAAGACGGTATTCACGGCGATATCATGAAACTGAATCAAGGTCTGGAGCACGCCGGCAAAACTAACAACTGGGGCTTCCAGCAGTTAGGTTTGGATAAGCAAGCCAATTAACAATAAACAATAATTAATTCAGCCAACGCCGGAGTACACCAAAACTCCGGCGTTGTTTTTTGTGAGCGAGGAATTCAAAATTGACGCAAAAATGTTTGCCGCGGAAATATTCATCTTTTGTTGTAAATCTGTAAAAACACCTTAAATTTAGCAATAATTTAAGGAAGGCGAGAAAAATGACAGCTTATTCAGATAAAAAGCCGCCAACGAAGTCATTCAAGTGGTTGCTCAAAACTGTAATGACATATCCTTAGAGCTCTCTTTTTTGTCTTGACTGTTTGTGTATGGATATTTCCCAAAGCATATTTTTTGACGAGGGTATTTCTAATTATTTCGCTGTCCGGTCTATGGTTGTATGGAATTTTTCTCCTTCGCAAGTTGCCGGTTTCCGCTGTTTCATTGTTGTCTGCCGGTCTTGCCATAATCGTGTTTTTGATTCTTCCAGGCTCAGAACCTGATCAGGTCAGGTTACGGAAAGAGTATATTTCTGTCCTAAAACGATACGAAGGAACGGTATATATCTGGGGCGGGGAAAACAAAATAGGAATTGATTGTTCCGGTTTGGTTAGAAATGGCCTTATTGATGCAAATGTCCTGGTTGGAATTAAGACTCTCAACCCTAAGCCGATTCGTACGGCATTGAACATGTGGTGGAACGATTGTTCCGCCTCAGCTCTTCGCGATGGATATAGAAACTATACGAAAACTCTTTTTAAAGCTGAAAACATTAACTCCGCAAATATAGATGCAATGCTTCCTGGAGATATTGCGGTTACAGTCGATGGAGTTCATGTTCTTGCCTATCTAGGAGAAAATTTGTGGATTGAAGCAGATCCGGGAGTTATGCGAGTGATTTTGGTTAAAACTCCAACAAACAATCCATGGTTTACCGTTCCTGTATATATTTTGCGATGGACACAACTTATATGACGGGTCAGTCAAACAGAATTTTAAGAGCATATCAAACATTGCTAAATTAACGGCAGGGGATTTATTCTTTCAATAATGCAGATTGAGGAGGGTTTCTGCCTTGATTTTTTGCGTAAAGAGTGTACTTTCGGCAACATCTTGCCAATAGTGTTGATCTATATTTACGGAAATGATTTTGAATTCAGATTTATATAAAATAAACTATTATTTTGAAGAAGGCGGACGGCTTTGGAACAGTGACCCGGAACGGGTGACTTCCCGGGAGTTTTATGAACTGTGGGAAAATATTCAGCGTCCTTTACCATTTTTACTGCCGGAAAACAGTTTCGAGCTGTTCGGCATCAAGTTTGAACTGCCCAAGTCAGAACATGACCGCATCGGATATTTTTGCTGGGATAATGATGAGATGTGTCCGGCGTTGCGGGTTGAAACCCTGGAATGGGAAAAGAAATTCCTGTTGATATTCAATGACGGCGAACCGCAAATTTATGAGAATGACGCGATTCAGCTGGAGCAGGACGAACTTTCTGTTGGTGAAAAGCTGGAGATTGTTTATGACGTAATCGGTTATTGCCGGGAACATTTTCCGGATAAAGATATTTTTGAGTTGACCAAAAA
>JBAYVM010000483.1:0-2571 GCA_041674645.1 Victivallaceae bacterium
CCACTTGCCTACTTCATTTCCTTCATGTTCCTCATCATGAATTTTCGTGAAAAATAACGCTGTCTCCTGACCGGTCTTACGTAAGGCTACGCAGCGACTACTCGAAATACAAAGTGGCACTGGAGCGCCGCACTCCAAAGATTCTACGCATCAAAACGAGTTTCAACGGGGCACCAACGAAATGCTGGTCATCAAGCCAGCTTAAATATTGAACAATATAAAACATAAAACAGCGGAGTTATAATGCTTTTCAGAAAAACAGGACGGAGAATAACAATTCGAAGCATCTTGCAAAATTTTCCGGCATATGATATATTCAACTACAATGAATGCTGGTTCGGATACAATGTCCGAGTTTTGCGATTGGATGCCCAAATAACGTTAGACACGTAAATAAATATAAAGATAAAGAAATGGAAATGGAAATGGAAAAATTTGACAAATCGACAGGCTTTTCAAGCAAGGAAATAGAAATCATCAAAAATAGGATATGCAAAAACATTGTTGAACAGCTACCTAACTTTCCTGAATATATTGAAATAGAGTTGTATTTTGCATCAAGTGGCGCGTGGCTATTCTACTGGAAGGTCATAGACTTGATCCCTAAAGATGGTCTAGCCAATAAAGTTATACTTGAAGTCACTGTGAAGTTGAAAAGAAGATTTCATGACTTTGTGAAAAACACTGAGTTTAAATTTAACTGCATTGCAGAAAAAACAGATAATATTTATACTCCGATAATTTCAACAAAAAAAATAGCCTAACAAATCATTCGAGTGAATGGCGTACTGCCATCACTCAATTCAACCGTTAGTAACCGAGATTGGGAATGCGAAAAAAAATGACAAAGAAAGATTTGGCAATGATAATGGAGTGGCTCCGGCCTGTCGGCATAAGGCTTTCCATTTTTTTCGCCTACTATTTTGGCCGTGATGCGATATCGCAATTTCATATTCTAGGGCCATTCGTCGTTATGCTCATGTCGGGTACAGTTGCCTTTGAATCTTTGATATTGGGAGAAGTGGCCTCCGTGAAAATTGGTTATGCACCCAATCGTGCTTATCAAATTCAATCGGGTCTGGACAATGCTGCCACCGCCATAACAGCCTTGCTTGTTTATATCATGGATTGGAGACGATATGCGGATGCCACCATCGTTACTGTATCTTCACTTTTTCAGCGGCAAACCACGCAGCCACCGCTATCATGGAGAGCAATATAAAACCTGTAAATTTGCTACGTCCGGCCATGGCGTTGCTATTGCTTGGATTCCTGCTTCCCGCCATGATTAAAGCGTTAACCCAGTAACGTCAAATACCGGTTAGTTATATCGGGATCGCGCTTTAGCTTTGGTGTTTTAGTGCGAAAAATCGTGGCAAAAAAAAGCGGCACGGGGGGAAGTCTCGACGGAGCGAGACACCTCCAAAACAAAAAACTTTTTCGTGTTCTTTCGTGTTTTTCGTGGTTAAAATTCTGACTGCTTCTGCAATCACCTCGGCCTGTTTTGCAGACCAGCGTTATGCGTTTTAGCAGTAATCTTTAAATCAGAACCGTGCCTTCAAAGGCAGTTGTGGCGGGACCGGTCATGTATACATGATTGTCAGCGCCCCACTCAATTTCCAGATTTCCGCCCAGCAAATGAACTGTAACCTTGCGGTCAGTCAACTTGTTCAGGACACAGGCGACCGTTACCGCGGAAGCGCCGGTTCCGCAGGCCAGCGTTTCTCCAGCGCCGCGTTCCCACACGCGCATCTGCACGTCGGTTGGAGAAATTACCTTGACAAACTCGACGTTAATTTTATTCGGGAACAGTTCATGCACTTCAAGTTCCGGGCCGTGCGTCAATACCTGTTTATCGGTAATTTCATCGACAAAAATCACGGCATGCGGATTCCCCATGGAAACACAAGTGACATTATATTTTGCCCCGCACGGACACTTTACCGGTTCATTTACCACCGGTTCTTTAGCGATATTTACCGGAATGAATAATCCATTCAGCACCGGTTCTCCCATATTTACCCTGGCGGCGGAAAAGTTCCCGTCTGCATCCCGAATTATGTTGATTTGCAGAATGCCGGCGCCAGTCTGTATTCTGACTTTATTTTCCTTAACATAGTCGTTATCGCACAAATATTTGGTTACGCAGCGAATGGCGTTGCCGCACATTTCCGCTTCCGAACCATCAGAGTTGAACATTCTCATCTGATAATCGGCTTTGTGGTGTTTCAAAATCAAAACAATTCCGTCACCGCCGATACTGAAATGGCGGTCGGACAGAAGTTTCGCGGTTTCTGTCGGATTCGGAATCAGATCCGGATTGGCAATGCAGTCGAAATAGATATAGTCATTGCCCAACCCGTGCATTTTCGTAAATTTTACTTTCATTTTGATTCTCCAATTATTGCTTCTATCAATTCTTCATTGCTGACCCGGCGCCTGACGAGCTCTGCCTGGCCGTTTACCACAATAACTTCCGGCGGCATCGGGCGCAAATTGTAAACCCCGCCCATTGCATAACAATAAGCGCCGGCATTCTCAATTGACAACACATCGCCTTCCCGCACTTCA
>JBAYVM010000484.1:0-2569 GCA_041674645.1 Victivallaceae bacterium
TTGAAAGGGCATGATGCATCGTTGATTAACGGCGGAATAAGTATTGAACACGGATTGAATATTGTTCCGCAAATTTTAGAGCTCAGACCTGATGCGGTTATTTGTGGCAACGATCGAGTGGCAATCGGGGTTGAAATCGGCTTGCTCAAGGCGGGAATTAGAATTCCTCAGGATATTATGGTTACTGGCGCTGATAATATTGAGCTTTCGCAATATTGTCCAGTTCCCCTGAGTACATTTGACTGGATGTCACGGCAATGCGGCAGTAAATGTGTTGAAATTATGATGGCGCATTTGCATGATAAAGCGCCTCTTTGCTCCGCATTAGTTCAACCGGAAGTTATAATCCGCCAGTCTGCATAGTCGTCCAGACAAAAACCGATAAATATTGTTTGCGTTGCCGGTAAACGCATTGAGCATATCGGTGTTAAACCGGATTTCTAAGCTTGAAGACTTACGCAAAAACATTGGCCTCATTCAAGAAGCCGCCAGAAGGTATCTGGCAAAAAAATAATTGCACCAAAAAATATCTGTATTCCGCCTTTTATGAATTTTACTTCAGTGTGCGGAATACAGTATTTGGGAGAATCTCCAAACCCCTTCATAGAAGTCAGTGTTGCTTATGCGCGTTTTTTTAGAACTTCCGACTCGTATCGTTCTACCTCTTTCAGCCAGTCAATTCCTGCTGGAACATTGTTTTTCAAGCAGAAATAATCCCAGACGGCGGCAAACGGCATGGTTTTCTGTTCTTCCATCAACGCCAACCGTGCGGTGTAGTTGCCCGCGGCTTCAAGTTCTTTCAGTTGGTTGGACGGTTCGAGCAACGCTTGCAGCAGCGCTTTTTGCATATTTCTGCAACCAATTACCCAGGCGGCAATGCGGTTTATGCTGGCGTCAAAATAGTCAAGCCCGATATGAACTCTGGACGTGAAGTCGTTGCGAATAATTTCTTCTGCTATGAACCGCAGGTCGTCATTCAAAATAGTGACATGGTCGCTGTCCCACCTGATGCCGCGGCTGACATGCAGCAACACTTCATCAAGGTACAGCAATACGGCGGAAAGCTTGTCGCCAATTGTTTCCGTCGGATGAAAATGTCCGGAATCCAGGCAGAGCAATTTTTGGTTTTTGATGGCATAGCCCAGATAAAATTCATGAGAACCCGCCACATATGATTCAGTGCCTATACCGAAAAGTTTTGATTCCACCGCGTCAAGCAAATGACTGGAACTGTAATTTTCAGCAAAAATCTTATCCAAAGAATCCTTCAGGCGAATTCTCGGACTGAGCCGGTCTGCCGGAATATCTTTGCTACCATCTGGAATCCATATATTACATACGCAAGGAGTATTGAGTGCACGACCAATGTCTGAACCTATTTTCCGGCATCTCGCGCCATGTTCAATCCAGAACTCACGAATTTTGGCATCGGCGCTGGTTAAGGTTGAATTGCCAGCCGCCAACGGATGTGAGAAAAATGTCGGATTGAAATCTATCCCCATATTGCGTGCTTTCGCCCAGTCAATCCAGTTCTGAAAATGCGCCGTCTCCAGTTCATTGCGTTCAACTAATTTTCCGTCCGTTTCTGCGTAAAGCGCATGCAGATTTAACCGGTTGGTTCCGGGGATATTGGACAGCGCCATATCTAAATCCGCCCGGAGTTCATCCGGTGTCGTTGCTCGTCCCGGATAGTTGCCGGTAACTTGAATTCCGCCGGAAAGCTGTTGCCGCGCAACCTCAAACCCGCCGATATCATCGCCCTGCCAGCAATGTAGTGAAATCGGAATTTTTGTCAGCGCAGCCAACGCATTTTCGGTTTTTACTCCAGCAGTTGCGTACTTTTCTTCCGCCAATAAATAAGTTTTTTCTATCGTATTCATGTCAGCCATCCTTTTATTAAAAATTGATTCTCTTAAATAATAAACCTTTTCAGACAAATAAACCTTGACTATTCATGCAAATAGTAGCATAATACAGTCATTCATATCATGTTGAAGATTAAATTAATATGTTTTATTATGGATTTAATAATGGCAAATAGAAGCATAAAGTCCGGTGTTGATGAAAAAATCCTTAAAAACGCTGATTTTTTCATTGATCCGGAATTACCGGTCAATATTCTCCGGCGCGACCCGCAACCGGAATTCCAGTTACACAGCCATGAATTTTCAGAACTGGTTATTGTTTATGCCGGACGCGGAATTCATTTCACTGACAACGGAGAATCTGCGCTTAAAGCCGGTGATGTGTTTGTCATCAATGGCGGCAAGTATCACGGCTTCAAAGAACTGCGCGGATTGAAACTGATAAATATTATTTTCAGTCTGAAAAATCTTGAATCACCGCTCTCTGATCTGCCACTGTTTCCGGCATTCCATATTCTTTTCACGCTTGAACCTGAATTTGGAAGCGCGAATAATTATAGCAAACGTTTGAACCTTAATCCCGCAAAATCTTGAGGAAATACATTAACCATTATCAGCGATGGTCGGGCTTGGAATTTCAAGAGCGTTCAATAGCTCGCGCGTTTTCTTTGGTATTTCGAGTATAATTCTGCGTCCCGATTCAA
>JBAYVM010000485.1:0-2557 GCA_041674645.1 Victivallaceae bacterium
TCAGTCTGGAAGGACTGTTGCCGGAATGGACTTATCAGTTATTGCCGCCGGGCGTAAATCATCTTGAATTGATTCGCTGGTTCCAGCAGCGGCCGCCGTTGTGGTTGCGCGGTCAAGGCTGCGAGATTGACAGCCTGGCCAACAAGTTGAAATTTCGCGGCTTGAACGTAAAAAAACATCCGTTTATGACCCAATCGTTGTGCGCGGAAAATCCGGCGGTCAGTTTGTATTCGCTGGAAGAATTCCGCAAAGGGTTGTTTGAAGTGCAGGATCTGGCATCACAGGTAATCGGCCTGACTTGCGCGCCAAAAGCCGGGGAACGCTGGTGGGACGCCTGCGCCGGAGCCGGTGGAAAAACGCTCCAGCTCGCCGATATTATGCAACGCAAAGGCAGCGTGATTGCCTCCGATATTCGCGAATACAAATTGGAAGATTTACGCAAACGCGCCAGACGCGCCGGATTTCCGAATATTATGTGCAAAGAGTGGGATGGCAAGGCCTTGCGCAAAAAACAGCAGGAAAAATTTGACGGCGTGCTGGTTGACGCGCCGTGCAGTTGTTCCGGCACCTGGCGGCGCAATCCGGACGCCAGATGGACAACGTCACCAGATGAACTTATTGAAATGGCTGAACTTCAACTGCGGATTTTAAACAACGCCGCTTCCGGAGTGAAACCAGGCGGAACATTGGTTTACGCCACCTGTTCGATTTTCGCCGCAGAAAATACCGGAGTCGTCGAAAGTTTTTTGGCACAAAACCCGGAATACGCGCTCGAAAGTTTTTCCAATCCGATGAACGGCAGGCAGACAAACGGCACGGTTCAGATATTTCCCTGGGAAGGGGATTGCGACGCAATGTTCGCCGCCCGTTTCCGCCGCCGCGCCTAAATAGAAAAATGTCTGGACAAAAAACTGTTTTTATCTATATTTTCCCGTTGGGAAAAATTGATTGAAGAACTATCTTAACGCGGTCGTCTGTCAAGGAAGTTTTCACCGCAATCCGTGGAACTTGACAGAGTGACAAAAAACCGTAAAAAGATTCAGTATGCCGCTCAAGCGCCACTGATAAGAAAGAAAAATAATGATCTCAGAAACTGTTATCAAAGACAATTCCGCCAATCCCGCCCCGCTCGGACTCACCGGCTTCGGACTTACCACCATTATGCTCAACCTGCACAACGCCGGATTATATCCCAATAATTCCATGATTCTCGGAATGGGTATTTTTGTCGGCGGAATCGCCCAGATTATCGCCGGAATAATGGAGTCAAAGAAAAACAATACCTTCGGACTAACCGCATTCATTGCCTACGGCTCTTTCTGGCTCTCGCTCGTCGCCATCTGGGCGCTGCCCCGGCTCGGCATTGCGGACAAAGCCGACGAAACCGCAATGGGCTGCTATCTGCTCATCTGGGGACTGTTCACGTTCGGCATGTTCATTGGAACTCTCCGCCTGAATCGCGCGTTGCAAGTCGTTTTCGGCACGCTGGTCATTCTCTTCTGGCTGCTGGCGCTCGGAGATTTTTCGCACAACGCGACGATTAAAATCGTTGCCGGATATGAAGGAATTATCTGCGGCCTGTCCGCTTTTTATGCCGCGATAGCTCAAGTGCTCAATGAAGTTTACGGTCGCACCGTGTTGCCGTTGGGGCCGGTTGTTCGTAAATAAACGTGGGAGGATTGCTGGTGCGTAGTTTATATTGCTGGTTATTTTTTTTCGCCGCCGCCTTTTTGGCGGGCTGCGCCGATATAAACTATCACGGCGAAACTGCCGCACCGACTGAAAATGTCCAGTTCTATTACAACCGCAACGACCTGCCGAAAAACGTTTATCGCGTTATGGGCGAATCGGTTGTAACTGTAGATGATAATCCGTTTATTAATCTTTCCGACACTGTCCAACAGGAAATCAAACGCAAAGCGGAAGCCGTCGGCGCGGACGCGGTGGTCGTCGGTCAACTCGAACGCGGTGGCAGCAGCGAACACAAATGCACAGAACAATGTGGTTGCCACGCTCATTCGAAAAATCCAAATCAAATCACCGTCTCCGCCACTTTCATGAAACGCCAGACCGAAAATCGAGTCATTGGAACGAAATAACTGAAACGTCTCCCGCTATTCAACCGCGCCGCCAAAAATGCCGACTTGCAAAGAAATTCCCGCAAAGTATATTGAGCAAAGTCGTTGTAAATAGAGGAGACTCAATGAATTATTGCACGCAAACAACAATGCCGGAGGTTTTTTCACAACAATTCACGCATGAAGTGTGGTGTTTTTATGTCTAAAAGAAAAACTTATATATTGCTGTCATCACTTATATTTCTGTTTTTTGTAGCGGCATTCATCGCATTAACCATTTATGAAAGGAAATTAGACCAGGAACTAAAGCCTCGACTTAAAATATTTGATGAATTTAAGCTTCGTATGAAAAAATATATTGCAAACATAAATCAAAAAAACGAACACGGTGACACTTTGTTGCATAACAATTGTAATTGTAATGGTTTTGAATTTGTTAAATATCTCATAGTAAGAGGAGCGGACGTTAATGCTAAAGA
>JBAYVM010000486.1:0-2556 GCA_041674645.1 Victivallaceae bacterium
GGTATGGAATATTCGAATTCGGAACGGGTAATGTTGACGCTGACGCCTTTCACGGTCAGCCAGCCATTTTTTCCGGCAATTCTGACTCTTACCGTGCAACTGGGAGAGGAGGAAATATAGCCTTGCATAAATTCTGTTCCCAACGCCGCGTTTCGCCAGGAATCGTTGGCCAGCAGGAATTTCCTTTCAATTTCTTTTCCCATAAAACGTTTACTCCAGGTTTATTGCATTTCCGGTGTCAATCCGGATATTTTTTTTATCAATTTATTCAGCGTTTCATCGTCAGTCATTTCCAGCGCTTCCGGCAAAGTTACAATCCGGCGTTCCCGTTCATGAGCTTCCGGCCAGACATCCAAGATATTGTTGACGCACATCGGATACATGTCAACCTTATATTTTCGCCCGTACTTGCTGTATTTTAATGAGCCCAGTTTTTTCTCAGATATTTTCCCCGTCACACCCGCTTCTTCAAAAGCCTCATGTTCCGCGGCTTTGTCAGGCGAAACGCCTTTATCGATATGTCCTTTTGGAACAATCCAGTTACGTTTCTGATTGCGGGCGGTAACAAGAACAATCTCAACCTGTCCGTCTTTTAACATCCATGGAATGGCTCCAGCCTGTTTTATAATCTTTTCACTAGCCATCAGTCGCCGAATCCTATGCCGATTTTTCTGGCGCTCTGAATCCAGAGATGATCCAGTGGAACCGTTTTTCTGGAACCGGCCACAGTTTCCAACGGAACCGGAACAATCTTGCCATGTTGAGAAGAAATCATCACTCCGTATTTTCCTTCTATGATATGCCGTGCGCACTCAGAACCGAGCATTGTTGCCAGTAAACGGTCGGCGCATGACGGCGTGCCGCCGCGTTGAAGGTGGCCGAGAATGGTAACTCTGGTTTCCAGTCCGGTCATTTGTTCGAGTTTCAATGCCAAATCAATAGTCTTTCTGGTGTATTGCAGGTAAAGGTTGGTTAATTCAACTTTCGCGTCCGCCCGGTCTTTTTTCGTTTCGCCATGCATTTTTTTCTCAATGGCAGCTTTAAATAAAGGTTCCGCTTCTTTGAACTAAGCGCTTTCCGCCACCGGAACAATACTGAAAAGTTTATCCGCCCGGTTGCGGCGAAGAATGGAGTCGGCGACTTTTTCAATGTCATAGGGAATTTCCGGAATCAGAATAACGTCCGCTCCTCCGGCGATTCCGCTGGCCAGCGCCAGCCATCCGGCGCGATGTCCCATGACTTCGACCAGCATGATGCGTTTGTGGCTGCTGGCGGTGGAGTGCAGATTATCCAGCGCTTGAGTTGCGACACCGGTGGCGGTATCAAAGCCGATAGTTGTGTCGGTTTGCGCCAGATCATTGTCAATAGTTTTGGGCAACGTGATAATGTTCAGCCCTTTTTCTTGCAACAGTAGCGCGCTTTTGTGCGTTCCGCCGCCACCGATGCAAACCAGACATTCCAACTGGTATTTTTTATAATTATCCACAATAGAGTCGGTCATGTCAATGATGTTTTTTCCCACCGGCATTTTATTCGGCTTGTTGCGGCTGGTGTGCAGAATAGTGCCGCCAATAGTAAGAATACCGGAAAAAGTGCTGTTATCCAATCTGACTGACCGGTCGAAAGCAATTCCTTCAAATCCATCTTTGAAGCCGATTAATTGAATGCCGCTGCTCGCCAAGGTTTTTCCTACGGCTCTGATAGCGGCGTTCAAACCAGGACTGTCCCCGCCTGCGGTCAATATTCCAACACATTTAGGCATATAATATCCTCCTGAGTAAAAGAGTTTAATTTTCAAAAAAGTAACTTAGAACTATTATATCAGATTCAACGCTAATGCAAATAATTATTTCTGTCATTTAGAACAGATTCTGGACTTTTCTCTATTAAACCTTCACGGTCGAGGTAAAAATCTTTAATTTTTTATGTTTTTGTATATCGCAATCTGCGTTGTCCGCCATATTTTTAAACAGTTCATAGGTTTTTCGCTGACTGCGCGACGGCAGGTGATTGTCCAGAAATTTCCTCGTGTAGTTGCCTGATTTAAGGAGAGTTCTGGATTTTTCCGTATCGTTCAATTCAAGCTGGAGAATATTAGCAAGAATTTCGCAAATTCTAGCATCATTTACCGGAAACAGCAGCTCAATCCGGCGATCCAGGTTGCGTGGCATCCAGTCAGCGCTGGTGAGATAATACTCCTGCATGCCGCCGTTTTTAAAAAATAGAATCCGGCTGTGCTCCAGATAACGATCAACAATACTGATGACGTTGATATTTTCAGTTCCAACACCGGGTTTCAGACAGCAGATGCCGCGAATAATCAAGTCGATTTTTACATTGGCATGCGCCGCCGCGTACAAGTGGTGTATGATTTCCGGATCGACCAGAGAATTCATTTTGGCAATGATGTGTCCGGGGTTATCCGGAGTTGACAGTCTGGCTTCACGGTCAATCAGTGAAATAGTTTTTTTGCGCAGGTCGAACGGCGCGACGGCAATTTTATTCCACTCACTGCGCGGCGCGGAATAACCGGTCATAATATTGAACAACATTGAA
>JBAYVM010000487.1:0-2549 GCA_041674645.1 Victivallaceae bacterium
TCCCGCGGGTCTATTCGATGATGCATGTTCCAGAATACGCCGGGGTACAAGGTTTTAATCCGGATTCTAATTCCGCTGATGCGATTTTTATATTCTCACAGGATATTATGGAGATTACTAATCCTTATATCCTACGCCCGACAGACGGTGATATTCTGTTGTATATAATTGGAAAACCGCCAGCAGTGACCGTTGTCTATCGCAAGGCGCCAGGGCGGATTTTTCAAAAAGCAATCAAGAGTAAGCCATGAAAATGTTGAGACTAAATCATCTTAACGGTTGGCTGGTCGGGCTGATTTGTTTTGGCGCGCTGATTGCGATAAACTGCTCATATCTGAGTAATCCTCCGTACTGGGATGATATTCTCGGCTTGCATAATCAGGCTGTCTGGCTGGCAAAACATCATTTTGATGTGGTAACACTGTGGAGTGGCGGGCAGTCTTTCTGGGAGGGCGGCGCGAATGTTTACCGCTTCGGAATTATGCCGTACTTTAACGGTCTGCTTTATCTGTTGTTGCCGTCAGCTTACGTTCATATCTTTGGTCATGTGTTCAATATCGCCTGTCTGGCAGTAACTTTCGGGCTGTTTTTCTCCGTACTCAGAAAATATATTGCTCCGTGGCTGGCGTTGTTGTGGTGTATTGCGGCGCTGTGTGAACCGGTGATGGGCGGACGCACCGCTGCGCTCGGGCAGGAATGTCCGTTGATTATGTTTGGCGCGTTGGCGATATATTTTATTTTTCGCGGACAAATCCGGCGGGCGTTGCTGTTTATTGTGCTGTGTTCGCTGGTGAAAATGACTGGAGTGGTGATTGCCTGTGCGTTGGTGTGCTGGTTGATTGCCGGATTAATATTACCCCGCAAGTGCTTTCAGGACGGAGTTAAACATCAGTACAGCAACGGTTTGATTGCCGTCACGGCGGTGATAGCGGCGGTGATTTTCTGCGGATTGACGTTGTTTGAAGTTGACTATGGCTTTGGCGAATGGTCGCTGTCATTGCGACAGAAGCTTTTCGAACAGTTTCCGCTGTTGATTCCTGTTCAGTTGTTATTGTTGGCGGTACTATTAGTCACGGCGCTTGTCCGGGTCGTTAAAATTTATCTCAGGCGTGAACCGTTAAGTGAACTCGACTGGTTTTCATTTTTTCTGTTGATTATGCTTGGCGGATTCTGGGTTTCATTCCTGATGTACCCTGCAGTGCTGCCGCGTTATACTGCATTTATTGTTTTTCCGTCATGCGCGTTTGCCGCCTTGAATTTAACCAATAAACGGTTGAATGTTGTTGTCGTGATGTTGTTTATTATTATCGGGGGGGCAAACTGGCAGGGGCAATTTTATTCATTGCTGCCGGGCGCACATCGGCGTTCCGGAGAATATCTTGAGCGCAGCCGGGAATATTTGCAGGATATTGAGTTGAACCGCAAGTTGTGTCATGAACTGGAACGACGGAGTGAAAATTGCCCGATTGTTGCCAAATGGCCGTTTTTGCAAATGTTAACGATGCCGGAAATGGGATACGTCAGCAGTTCTTTGAATTTGTACGACCCGGGAAATGTTCCGTTGAAATACGTCAGCGTTGGAAAATTTGAGGAGAAGCGGAAAATGCCGCCGGAAACGCTGTATGTTTTTATTTCCAATTCTTTTGAGTTCTGGCCGGATTTTGGCAAGCCGTTGATGCCGGAAAAAGGCGATTGGGTTTTTTACGAGGAAAAAGGTTTGAACGGTTTCGTGCTGGTTTATCAGAGCGAGAACGCGAAGCAGGCGGTGAAATGAAAAAAATTGCGATTCTTCAATCAAATTATATTCCGTGGAAGGGGTATTTTGACATAATTAATTCCGTCGATGAATTTATTTTGTTGGACGAAGTGCAATACACTAAGAATGACTGGCGCAACCGGAATAAAATAAAAACTCCAAACGGCTTGAGCTGGCTGTCGATTCCGGTGTCCAAGTCCGGACATCTGCACAAAAAAATAAATGAAGTTACCGTAACTGACCGGCGATGGAATACGAAACATTGCAGCACCATTGTTCAATATTACTCAAAAACCGCACATTTCGCGGAGTATCGCGAGTGGCTTGAAAAGATGTATTTAGATAATGCACTTGAATATCTCAGCGACATCAACTATTTTTTTATAAATGCGATATGCACGGAACTGGGAATCAAAACAAAAATCGCCAAATCGTCGGAATATGAGATGGCTGGCGAAAAAAATGAACGCCTGATTAATTTCTGTCAGCAGGCCGGGGCGACGGAATATCTTTCCGGACCGGCGGCAAAAAATTATCTGGATGAAGAAAAGTTTATGAATGCGGGAATCAAAGTGTCATGGATGGATTATTCCGGGTATCCGGAATACGAGCAGCTTTATCCGCCATTCGAGCACGGCGCAACGGTTCTTGACCTGATTTTAAATACCGGCAAAGACGCGCCGAAATACATGAAGAGCTTTGAAAAATGAAATTATCAGTCGTAACTTCACTTTATCATTCTGCGGAATATATCGAAGAGTTTGTTAAAAGAGTGTCAGCCTGCGCTACGGCA
>JBAYVM010000488.1:0-2548 GCA_041674645.1 Victivallaceae bacterium
TGCCGACAGAAATCGCGCGGCTCGCCGCACAACTTGACCTGTCAGCTCCATACGTTGACAAGCAAATCATTTACCAGTACCCAGGTTTGATGCAACATCCGGACCATCCTGTAAAAGTCGGCGGGGAACGCGCAATTACCCTGTACGAAGAGTATGTAATCTATCGCCAGGCTGTTCTCGAAGGCAGAAAATAATTTGATTTATAAATTTCCTGCTTCAAACACATTGCAGGAAATTTATTTAATTGAGCAGACCATTCCTGCCGTACCGATGAACTTTTTTTAACTGCTGTAAAAAACACCGTCAACTAATTATTATACTCAAAAAGCGCTTAATAAATGATAGAGTTTGACAGAACAAGCTTGCAGGTGTATTCATATTATTGGCTAATCCGTTGTCTTTTAGACATTGGTAAAGTTACGAAAACAATTCCAGCAAATAAAAATAAATTATCAGGAGCAATAAATGCTTAAAGGAATATCGTCGTTAATCAGTCCGGAATTATTGAAAGCGCTCGCGGAAATGGGACATGGAGATGAAATTGTTTTCGCTGATGCCCATTTTCCCGCTCATTCATTCAAAACAATGGTAATCCGGCTTGATGGAGTGGGAATACCGCCGCTGCTGGAAGGCGTTCTAAAACTTTTTGAACTAGACGCGTATGTTCCAGACCCGTTAGTTATGATGGCTGCCGAACCCGGCGATTCTCTTGATGAAAATGTTTTAAAACGCTATCGTGCCGCAATTGAAAAAGTAGAACCGCAAGCCCCAAAAACCGGCTTCATCAGCCGTTTTGCCTTTTATGATCGCGCCAAACTGGCATATTGCATTGTCGTAACCGGCGAAACGGCAAAATACGGCAACATCATACTCAAAAAAGGCGTAACCCCACAACCGTTATAAATTTGACCGGGTTATGTGTTTTTTGTAACTCCTGCCACGCGTCCCAATCAGGCAATTTTTATCAGCGGGGCCTGAACGTTTGTTTACAGGACTCCAGCTCGTACGCCACGCGCAAAGCTGGCTAAATTAAAAGCATCGCGACATCAATCAGTGTCCAGCGCACTGTCGCATGCAAATTAACACAGGCATGGAGTCAGGACATGAAAAAAACAGGCGCTGCGCCGGGAAGCAAGTTATTAATCTGAAACTTAACCAGTTGTAATTGGCAACCTCAAACTTATTGACATAATTACAACTGGTTTCGCTGCTGTTCTATATTAACCGGCAGGAGCCAATACTTTTGAAATTGGCTCGAGTAATTCTACCTAATAATTAAGTTGGCAAATTTATCCGGGTTCATGAAGTTTCCAAAAGTTGGTGTCACCTGTGAATATTCACCTTTTCCTCCAGCCTTGGTCTTTCTTACCCGGCAAATGTTGATTCGCCAGATATCACCTTTTAAAGGTGTCTTAGACAGCGTAGAGTACGGTATTTTCACTTCGGCAAACCATTTGTCTTTGTCCTTGCTGGTTTTTACAACCCATTCTCCATCCCATTTTATATCACTTTTACCGGCAAGATGTTTTAGATCCGCCTGAAACCCCGCGCTGTTAAAAAGGAAATGATATACTTCTTTTCCATTGCGTTTCAAGTCAAAAAATAGCTCAATTTCATTATCCTCCCAGATGGCGCCATCTCTCCGCGACACTGCTTCAAGCAGATTACTGGCTTCAGGATCATCACATTCCAAAGCAATATAAAAATTATCTTTATCTCTGGCAAGCATGACCGTTGAGTTGAAATTTACTTTTGCCGCATCATCCTTCTTTAAGAAATTCCCGATTTTTACGGCATTTTTCCAACATGCATCATTCAGTTTACCATCAATCACCGGCGGTTGGCTTACCATAGGACATTCCAGCTCCATGCGCTTACCTTTTGTTGACAGAAAATAATCCGCCATTTTTTTGGTAACCGGCAAGTGATAGTCATTATCCGATCTGCGGATAGAACCAAGCGAAACGGCCATTGATCCTTTATTGGCATTTAGAAATGCTTCACGGGCGTCTACAGCGTTTTTAAAAGCAACAACATTTTCCATTGACGCATTATTTTTTACTTTTTCATACGCCTGCATTGCATCAAGAGTCAATTCGACAGCTTTAAAATTATCCGATTCAAACTGAACCATTTTTTTACATTTTCCTGCCGGAGCTTTGGCGAGAGCATCGTTAAGTATTGTTCTTGCCTGCGCTCTGACTTTGGGATAGAAAGCCTCAAGCTTAGTCACCCGGTCAATTTTCGAAACGCCCAGCTCATCCATATCAAATAATTTCTTATTATTCTTTTTAACAAAATCTTTGATTGATGATTCCAGCAAGTCATGATATTCACAGATTTTTTTGCCAGCTTCTTTTCCATAGACGTTATCATAATATTCGTTAACTAAATCGTCCGCGTTTAAAGATGAATCCCACATCATCCGTAAGCGTCCAGCCTTGGACATCTTGAAAACGTTGGAGAGGTTATTTTGTATCCGGTTTCCAGAGATGTGGGAGCAACGAGTCGATTTCAGTTGCGGGAGTGGAACTGATTTTGACGAGCA
>JBAYVM010000489.1:0-2548 GCA_041674645.1 Victivallaceae bacterium
AATCGTGCAATGAGATAATACCCGCATGTCCCCAGAAAGTGGTCACAAAAAACTGTAATCCCGGCAAATCGCCACGATACTTGGCAACTGACAGACGCTGACCATGTCCCAGGAAATCACGATGCAAAATCGTTCCGTCAGGCGCTAATAGGTTAAAGCCCTGATCACCGGAAACTATCGCGATTTGCACATCATCACGATCTGGGTCAAAGTGACCGATTGCAATCTCATCAGTATGGTGATCCCAGTCATGGGACCAGCGGAATGTGCCATCAGAATTAAGTAGCGCGTAACCGATAAAAATTTCATCCTTGCCATCATTGTCAAAGTCATAGGGAATCGCATAATGACCGCATTCCCATTTGGGGAAAGTCTGGGTCCACATAATATTAAGCTCGTCATCCAGAGCCCAAATCTGACAATATCGATTTTTAATGATGATGTCCCGTGGGCGATCCAAGCCACGAAGATTGGCGAAAATAATCGCATCCCCTACCAATCTACCAAAATCATTTTCCTGTTCCGTCCACATTGGCAGGTCTTTCACAACCTTCGGCTTTCCGGTAGCTCCATCAAGAATATAGAGCTTGAAGTTTTTCAGACAAATTACTTCATCCTTGCCGTCGCCATCAATATCATAAATCTGATAAGGCAGGTCCGCTGACAAAATTTCTTTACCCAAATCATGTAACTCTTCGCCAAACTGCCACAGCACATTGCCATCCAAGTCTACTGCAGTCAAACAGGCTATTGTAAAAAGATTAGGTCCGGACAACCTTATATGCTGACCAAAGACCATATCCAGCCGGTCAGAATTCACAAGATGCCCGAAACGTAATTGACGGCTTGCGCCATGATTCCCCAAGTCAATTTTTTTCCACAGTTTTGGTTTTGGGTACTTGGCCCGTTCCTGTTCCAGAACTGCGTTACGAGCACAAATTGTTTTTGCAAATATAGCAGCGTCAGCGTCAGTTGTACTCACTTTCATACTGTTAAATAGCGCGGTTGTCGTGGTCACAAAACCTGCTCGACCATTGGCATAGAGTTCATCTTCCACTTCCAGGACAGGTACATTATCTACTTGAACAGAAAATTTATTTTTCCGGCAACTGACTTTCAGGGTGAGAAATTTTTCGGCATTGTAGCTGAATGGTGTTTCGCCTAAAACTTTCACTTCAGTATGGTTAACCCGCACAACTTGTAGTTTGTTGCCATCTTTAAA
Source organism: Victivallaceae bacterium (assembly GCA_041674645.1). Taxonomy (GTDB): domain Bacteria; phylum Verrucomicrobiota; class Lentisphaeria; order Victivallales; family Victivallaceae; genus JBAYVM01. The sequence continues at coordinate 1,223 of JBAYVM010000489.1, forward strand.
TCCGGCGCGATAATGACTGCGGCTGGTCCGGTAACGGAATGAAACGCCAACAAAACCATCTAAGCGCAATGGTTTTATTTCCGCCTCAACCTCATAATCTTTCCAGTCCTGATCTCCGGCAACAATCGTTCGAGGCCAAACCAGCGGGGGCTTGATTGTCTGCATCAACTGATGACTGCCATCATCTTCAATTATAACCCAGCTCGGACGCAGAATATCATCATATTTCATGGGGTCATGCCATTCTTTCATCCGTCCATTCGGCCATAAATAATGATACTCACCTGCGGCATCCCAGTCACTGGGTAAAGTTGCGACCGGCATTGCGGAAAAATCATCTGCAAACAATATGGTCTTCGTTGCCGATTTGTTTAATTCACTTGTAGCAGTTTTAATCATTGGAGAGCTCACGTTCATCCTCCTTTTAATCTTCATTGGGTAAATTTCCAGACTCTCTGGTTCGGCTTTGATTTAGTATTGGCTTTGGTTTTCGAGTCTCCGGCCCGCCCGCATGGCGTGGAAGTCAGTCCGTAATAGATCGGGGCTCTGCCCCGGTAATAGAATGGACGGGAGGAGATTCTTTATTACAAACAATAAGATAACGACAACGTCAGAAAAAACAAGCTGGAAATCGCTGTCGTTATCTAAAAGAAACTCTTTTTATGAAAAGTTAATAAAGACAATGTTTGATGACGAGAAAATAAAATTATTGACTGGAAATAAATGCAGCTATTGCGACTCCACTGATAATTTGGCGTTTGATTACATTTTTCCACAGAAGCTGGACGGTGAGGGGGTTGGTGGATTGTTTAGTTTATGCATGCAGGTCTTGCAATAGCTCAAAAGGCAAAAAAAATTTAATGGCGTGGATGGAACATAAAAACGCCTTCCGTTCGATATTGCTTATGTGCCAGTCAGTTATCCAAAACCATGTGAGTTAAAATTAATAGTTGAATAATCTGATTTTCCAGAGCTCAGTTCAAGTGTCTAATCGAATGCCTGTTTTTTTCAGACTTGACGACAACTTGCGCGTTTACGGCAGGAACGTTCGCAAGTTCACATGAACGCTCCGTGCAGAGGAAAAATAAAACTGAAAATCGAGAAAAAACTGCCGTTCAATTGGGCATCAGAGCTCAGTACTTGAGCAAGCACGTGTGTCCAATTGAACGCCTGTTTTTCTGTGATTCAACAGCCAGTTAGTTTTATTATCCCGACGGGATAACACGTTTATAGAATAATAAGGCAAAAAAATCTGCGGCTCCGCAGGAGTCGAACATTCTATTTTCGTTGGGCTACAAACGTTTGACACCTCCGGTCTGTAAAACA
>JBAYVM010000490.1:0-2546 GCA_041674645.1 Victivallaceae bacterium
ACTTTAGAACTTTAGAACTTTAGAACTTTAGAACTTTAGAACTTTAGAACTTTAGAACTTTAGAACTTTAGAACTTTAGAACTTTAGAACTTTAGAACTTCCCGTCTCCCGTTTCCTGACTACTTTGCGTCAAGCCCCAAAATCTTAAGTTTGCGCCACAGCGTTACCTGACTGATTTTGAGAATGGCTGCCGCTTTGGTACGATTACCGCCGCAAAGCTCCATGATTCTGCTAATATGCAGCGCTTCAATTTCTTCCAGCGAAGCATTAAGGTTATTGATGCCGGCAGTTTCTTTTATTCCAGCGTGGATAATGTTTGTCGGCAGACATTCCGGCGTAATCAACCCGCCGGTAGAGAAAATGGCCGCGCGCTCCAGCGAATTTTCCAGTTCTCGAATATTGCCAGGCCATTTGTATTCGCAGAGATATTCGATGCAGGATGCGTCCAGGGTCAGTTTCTGAATACCCAGTTTTTTCGATAGTTTTTTAAGTAGAGAATGCGCCAGCGGCAGAATGTCTTCTCCACGCTCCCGCAGCGGCGGAATCTTCAGCTCAACGATTGACAGCCGGTAGTAGAGGTCCTCCCGGAAGTTGCCAATGGCGATTTCTTCATGTAAGTTCTTGTTGGTGGCGGCAATAATCCTGGCGGCGATTTTGCGTGAGGTATTCTCTCCCAGCCGGGTAATTTCTTTTTCCTGGATAACTCGCAGCAGTTTGACCTGAGTTGCTGGCGAAATATCGCCAATCTCATCAAGCAGAATAGTTCCCTTACCCGCCTGTTCCAGCAAGCCGGTTCGATTGCGACTGGCGCCGGTAAACGCCCCGGCACAGTAGCCGAACAGTTCCCCTTCCAGCAACGTTTCCGGCAGTGCGCCGCAGTTAATTGCTACGAACGGCTGGTCATGGCGGAGGGAATTCCGGTGAATGTAACGGGCGAGCACTTCTTTGCCGACGCCGCTTTCGCCAGTAATCAGTACCGAGGTGTCAAACGAAGCCACCCGGCAGGCGGATTCGATGATTTGTTGAAAGGCCGCGCTTCTTACCGGGATCAGGTTGCCGGGTTCATATATTTCCAGCGCTTTCAAGTTCTTGCGCTGCTTTTCCAGTTCCAGGTTCTGCTGTTTGATTTTCTCCGTCAAAACGGTGATTTTACTCACAATCTCCACCCGCTGAAAATACGGCATATAAGGCGTGATTTCACTGCCCCACGATTCTTTATCTTTGCCAACAATAATGCAGGTTGGCCAACCGCCTGCCCGACATTGCTTTTCGATAAAATAGATATCCTTGCCCAGGCAATGAGAGGCGTAACCGCTGGCATGACCCAACATAATCCAGCAAATGCCCTCGCCGGTGCTGCCGATTTCCGGAAAACTGTTTTCTGTTTCCGCTGAGTTCAGGCAGACATATTCCAACAGGCAACTACCGGCGGCTTCGTCTATTTTCATAGTTTTGACCGTGGCTCTGGCTACTCCCTGAATAGTTTGCAGTCTGCACCCGGCTTTGAGCAACTCCTCAATGTTTTCCCATTTAAATATCCGCTTCATGGCGGCGGCGTCCGCCTGCCCCCAGAAATAGCCGAAGCGGAACAGTATCTGCCTGGATTGTTCCAATCCGGCGCTTTCAAACAAGTCCTGGCGAAAATGGGCCATGGCAAAAGTGTCATGCAACACCAGCCGCCTGCCATGCAAATTCAGTGAATCTTCGCCAAAACTAATCAATCCATCTAATTGTAAATCTTCCGCGCGCATAATAATTCCAATTGTTGTTCAGGCAAATAACATACTCCAGGCTTAGCTCATCTGCAAGTAAAAAATGCAATAATATGTTTCAAAATGAATACGTTGTATTTCAAAATGAAATAGTATTACATTAATTAAAAAACTTACATATTCTTTAATCGATTGATTTTCAAGCCTTTAAGTTAATTAAGTATTTCTGGCACGCCATCTGCTTATAATAAACCAAGTTTCAAGCATTTTCGGAATGCACGTCGCGACTGACGCATTCCGGCACATGACTTTAACAAACCATAATAAGGAGATGATCATGTATACTCTGCTAAAAACGAAGAATGAAGGGTTAAAAGAAGAAACATTGGGATTTTTGACGGAGTTGCTCCGCAGTCCGAGTCAGGAAGGCAATGAATCAAAAGCGGCTGAAATCGTTAAACAAGAAATGATTAAGCAGAACTATGACAAAGTTTATCAAGACAATGCCGGGAATATCATCGGCATTATTTACGGTATGAATGCCGGCCCGACGCTGGTGCTGAATTCACATTTGGACACCGTCATTCTGGACAGGGACAGCGAATGGAAATTCCCTCCTTACGCCGGACATTGTGAAAATGGACGGATTTACGGAGCGGGCGCATCCGATTGCAAAGGCGGCATTGCCGCACAGGTTTTTGCCGGAGCATTACTGAAACGCAGTCTGCTGCCGTTGAAAGGCAATCTGGTGGTAACGGCTACCACGGCTGAAGGTAATGGGCGCAGTTGCGGCGTAAAATATCTGCTGGAAGAAACGCTGCCGTCTTTCGGGCT
>JBAYVM010000491.1:0-2545 GCA_041674645.1 Victivallaceae bacterium
GGGAAAAAACCGTTGCTGGATACAACAGTTTGATTCCGTTAACCGTAATATCTAAAAATTCTGGACCGAACAGTTTTTTCAAGGCAACACCTTTTGCCGGCCGGTTGCTTTCCAGATAATAGTCGGAACGAGTTTCGTCAACATACATGAAACATGACAAAATACGCGCCTCTTTTTCCTTCAAAACTGCGGAAAATTGTTTTATTTTGCGCACAACATCAGCATTAATAGTGTGAACATTGAGAATTACCGTACACCGTTCGTAAGTTCCGCGTATCACACAATAATTAAGACTTCGCGCCAGCAGATGGTAACCGTTTTCTCCGAGAAGCGTAAAAACTATTTCGTAAATTGTTTGATGCAATTCCGGTTCCAACGTTGACTGTTGCAGCGTGCCGGGCGGATAATTCTGCTGGTCAATGACTAGAGATGGTTTTTTGTCCGCAAACAACACCCGCCGCTTGGAAGTAGTGCGATAACCGCGTGGGCGCGGCGAAGCAAGCAGCGGCTCAGGCCTGCCCGGGAGTCTGTTCTCTCCCCAGAATAATTCCAAGCTTTGTTGTTTGAGTAGACATTCTTCCGCATAACTGAAAGCCGCCAGCGGGTCGACAGCATAGACATTTACGGTGGTTTGCGGGAAAAGTTTTTTGCCGACAGAAATAGTGCAATCTGACAGATTGTGCAAGGTTTGCGGTTGGGTTGCGCCGGATGATTTCCGCATTGCGTCGGGATAGCTCTTTTTGCGTCGGGTCATAGATTTTTTCATACTTTCAGTTGTCGTTTTTTCGGCCAGTGAAAATATGCCGCGAGTCAGGGAAAAATCAAGCCGCAGAGAAAGATGGCGGACTGAAAAAAGTCTTGATTAAAAAAAAGACGTTGTAACTTTGGAAATATCTTTTGCGACTATAAAGTATAAACAATGTAGTGGACATGGTTTATGAACGTTCTCAAAAATATTTTAGAAAAAGTAGCGGCGAGCGAATATTCGCCCCGATTTAATAATTATGCCGGAATCAGAAGACAGGGAAATCATAGAACAGGTTCTCAATGGAAAAATTGAAGACTTCAGCTTGCTTATAGATAAATATAAGCGCAGAGTTTTCGGTTTAGTCAGCAGAAGAATTCCGGCGGTTGACCTGGAAGATACTGTTCAGGATGTTTTTATAAGGATTTACTCGTCCTTGGGTTCTTTCTCAAAAAATAAACCGTTTGAAAACTGGTTGACGATAATTACCTTGCGCGGCTGTTGCGACTACTGGCGGAAAAAAAGCCGCCAAAAGGAATATCTCAATACGCCGGTGGATAAAGACCAGCTCGAGTGGCTGGATGATTTGTCCAGCAAAAATGAGACCGGCCGGGATGTTCCCCAAGCAGAGATGGCCGAGATGCTGAAATGGACTTTAAATCAGCTTTCCGCCGAAGACCGGACACTGGTTGAAATGATTTATTTTGAGGAACTGCCAATCAAGGACGCGGCGGAAACGCTGGAATGGGGTTTATCGAAAACAAAAATCCGGGCCATGCGCGCCCGGCATAAAATGCGGAAAATTATTTCCACTTTATGTTAGGAAGGCAACTATGAATACAAAAAGAAAAATCAATTTGGTTGAAGCAGCGTTGAAGCAGGCTTTTATAGGCGGACAAGGTATCGCTGAACCACCTGCGGAAAACTGGAAAAGACGAGTGATGCAGGAAATTGCATTGTTGGACTATGCCGAGTTGAAAAAAACTGTCCGACTGGAAAAATTTGAGAAAAAAGTCTGGCACATCGCTTTGGCATCTTTTGCCGCCAGTACGGTTGCCGCCGCGATTTTTATCGGCGTGGTAGTATTTATGAATAACAGCGAAACGCCTGTCAATCCGGACAGAGCCTATTTGGCGCTGATGGAACAACCTTTGGATATTTAAGGAAAGAACTATGAAACCTTCAAAACTGGTTATTGCGGCAATACTGCTTGCTGTGAGCGGAATTATCATCGGAGGAATTGGCGGTTACTGGCTGGGCAGCAGACCACACGCACGCTCCCAGCGTAGCTATAAAGACAGAGTTTACCAGCGGCTGGTCGATGAGCTAAAACTGACTCCGGAACAGCAGAAACAGGTCAAGCCAGTTCTCTACAACGGATTTGAACGAATAAAGCAGCGCCGAATAACGCATGTCAATGAAATTATCGAACTTATTTCTAGAAATTATGATGACATAAAGCCGTTATTAACGAAAACGCAACAGGAAAAAATGGAAACGATGCGAAAAGATATCCTTGTACGCCTAAAGAAAAAAAGTGAAGAAAAAATCTGATTTAAACAGAGAAAGCGAGCTGATGAATATTAAAAATACAATACAATTTGGCGTTTTAGTCATTTTTGCAGCGGTGTTTTGCACCGGGTGCGGTTTGATTGATGAAATAAAAAAAGACAATAAAAAATCCTATGAGTCCGCAAAGGCTAAGGAAAAGGAGACTAAGGAAAAAGAAAGCAGTATGCCATCAGGCTTGGCTTCAGAGTTGAATGACAGTGAAACGAAATATATGAAAGAATATTATAA
>JBAYVM010000492.1:0-2532 GCA_041674645.1 Victivallaceae bacterium
AAGTTTCGCCAGGCGTTGATTACCACCCCGTCCTATATTGATTATGAAAACAGTTGCCGCCTGGCCGGGATGGAAATCGAATACGCGCCGATGGAGGTTGCCGATCAGTTTACGCTTTCGCCGGAAAAACTGGCGCGCCAAATCCGTCCGGACATGTTGGTATTTATTGGGCAACCGGGCAATCCCGCCGGAATGGCGATCCCGGCGGATGAATTGAGAATGTTGGCGGCGAAATTCCCGGATACTGTGTTTGTAATTGATGAAGCGTTCGCCGATTTTCTGGATGATGAATTTTCATTGCTGCCGGAGGTGCCGGAAAATGTGATTGTGCTGCATTCACTGACAAAATTCTTCGCGGTTCCCGGCTTGCGGATCGGGTTGTGTTTTGCCTCGGAGAAGAATACGGCGGCGATTCGTGCTCAAATACCGGACTGGTCAGTTAATTCTTTAGCTCAGGCGGTTGGCGTAAAACTGTTGCGAGACTCTGCCGGTTATATTGAAAATACGATTGAAACTATTAGCCGGTTGCGGGCAAAATTAATCTTTCAATTATTGAGTATTGATGGTCTGAAAGTGTTTCCCGGCATGGCCAACTATCTGCTGATAAAGCGAATGCGTCCTGACAGAAACTTTTATTTTACGCTGCTCAAAGAACATCATATCGCGGTGCGTGATTGTTCAAATTTCAAAGGTCTGGATGAATCGTATTTCCGGGTCGGGGTTAAAACTGAGGCGGAAAATGATTTTCTGGTCGCAGCGTTGAAATCGACGCTTGGCGCGGAAAAGAAACCGGAAACGTTTTATTTTCCCAAACATCGCCGCAAGCCGTCGCTGATGATTCAAGGAACCTGTTCCGATGCCGGGAAAAGCATTCTCACTTCGGCATTCTGCCGGATATTGCTGCAGGATGGCTATGATGTCGCGCCGTTCAAATCCCAGAATATGGCGCTAAATTCTTATGTTACCGTGACCGGCGGAGAAATGGGACGCGCTCAGGCAGTGCAGGCTGAGGCCTGCCGCCTCGATCCAGATGTCAGAATGAATCCGGTGCTGTTAAAACCGTCCACCGATGTCGGCTGCCAGGTGATTGTGCTCGGACAGCCGGTTGAAAATATGAAAGTAAAACAGTATTTCAGCGCGAAAAAAGAACTGTTTAATACGGTTAAATCGACTTATGATTCGCTGGAACGCGACCATGAGGTGATTGTGCTGGAAGGCGCTGGCAGTCCGGGGGAAATGAATCTGAAAGATTCCGATATCGTCAATATGAATATGGCGCGTTATGCTGAAAGTCCAGTGCTGTTGACCGGGGATATTGACCGCGGCGGAGTTTATGCTTCATTCATTGGCACGGTCGCGACTTTTGAACCGTGGGAACGCGAATTGCTGAAAGGTTTTCTGGTCAACAAATTTCGCGGCGACGCGTCATTGCTGGCGTCGGCGCATGAATATGTCAGCGATTTTACCGGAAAACCGGTGCTGGGAGTGATTCCTTACATTCACGACCTCGGTTTGCCGGAGGAAGATTCAGTGGCGTTTTCGTTCACCCGGCCGTGCAAGAAAATGGATAAAACGCTTGATGTGGCATTAGTCGGGCTGAATCATATTGCCAATTTTACCGATTTTACGCCGTTCGAGATTGAGCCGGATGTGAACGTCAGGAAAATCCGGAAACTTGAAGAGCTCGGTTCGCCGGACGTGATTATTCTGCCGGGCAGCAAAAATGTGCTGGATGATTTTGCGCATATCCGCAAAAACGGCTTGGCGCAGGCGATTATGGAACATGTTCGTTCCGGCGGCTGGCTGGTGGGCGTTTGCGGCGGTTTGCAGATGGCCGGGCAGGTGATTGAAGATCCGCACGGACTTGAATCTCATCTCGGTTCGATTGACTGCCTCGGACTGATGCCGTTGCGCACGGTTTTGCATAAAGAAAAATGTCTCAAGCAGACGACCGGAACTTTGCTGGCGACCGGGAGCAAAGTAAGCGGCTATGAAATTCACCACGGAATAACTGAGACTGCGGATGAAAAACTGGTCAGCATGGTCAGTAATTCCGGAGACAAAATCGGTTTTGCTTCCGGCCGGGTTTGGCTGACTTATCTGCACGGCGTGTTTGATGATGACGGATTCAGGCGCGAATTTATTGACATGTTGCGCGTTGACCGCGGCCTGCCGCCGTTGAAAAATGTTCAAGCCAATTACAATACGGAAAATGCTTTCAACCGCCTGGCGGCTGTCGTGCGGGAAAGTGTTGATATGAAATCAATCTACCGGATAATGGGGCTGAAATAAATGGAACTGCTGTATATTTTTGCCGGAGCAATTGTGCTGGATTTGCTGTTTGGTGATCCCCGGACGGCGTTGCATCCGGTGGCGGTTATCGGCAATTCCGCGCTCAAACTGGAAAACTTTGCTCGTAAATATCTTGGCGGCGGTTTTTTCGCCGGAATGTGTTGCACGGCGATTATTGTTGGAGTCGCCGCGCTGGCGGCGTGGACATTGACCGCAGTTGGAATGTCTTTGAATTATTAT
>JBAYVM010000493.1:0-2516 GCA_041674645.1 Victivallaceae bacterium
TCCGGCAGGCTTTTCGCCGGAGAATACCGGTTTGCCGGTTTTTATATCGTCAATGCCGAAAAATAAAAATTTATTATCTTCATACTCTTCATTAACAATCAATTTAAAATTTGCCGCCCGGTAGAATGCTTTCCAGTCCTGAATGGTAAGCCATTTTTTTGATCGTTCCCAGTTCCCCATTACCGCGATTCTGGCGGGAGAATCCACCGGCAAATTTTTCAACACCTCGATAGCCGAACTCAAATTGCAGGTGTAAGTGATGGCATCCCCGCCGAACAACAGATATTCCGGTTTAAATTCAGCAATAAAAGCGTTCATCTCCTCGCACATGAGTTTTTCTGTGGCGGAACCACCTTCCCAGTGCAAGTCGGAAACAAACGCCAGCCGGGTTCCGGCAAGTTCCGGAATTCCGGTCGCCAAGTGATATTTGACAGCTGAAACGATTTTGCCTGAACAATATTCCGGGCGCTGGTCATAACCGGTTACTTTGTGCCAGTCTTTCAGGCGGTGAGAAAATTTTCGCCGTGTATCTCCAACCATTCCGGGCAGTCGCATTATTTTGTTTCCGCAAGTTCTTTTGTCATTTCTTCCGGTAGCGGAGCAAGCGCTTTAATCACTGCGGTTGCGCCGTTTGGCATAGTAACTTTTTCGCCGATTTTGCGCCCGACAACAGCTTCCCCCAAACGGGTTTTGTAGGAAATTAGATTTTTATCCGGATTGCCATCCCAGGCGCCGACCAGATAAAATACTTCTAATTTGCCGTTGCCATGTTCAAGCGTCACGGTCGAACCAACCACCGCATATTCTTCAACTTTGACATTTTTAAAGTCAACCGGCTGAACCATCAGAATGTCCCGTTCCAGTTCAGAGCGGCGGCGGCTGAGAAAATTCCTGCGTTCTTTAGCGGCATCATATTCGGCATTTTCACGAAAATCCCCATGAGCCCGGGCAACTTTCAGCGATTCCCGGTTTTCCGGCATATGAACATTGATAATGTTATCAAGTTCTTTAATCAGATTTTTATGTGAACGAAGCGACGTAAACAACGGTTGCGGCGCATTCGGCTTAATCTGTTGATCACGATTACCCGCAGCAAGCACTTTTTCGCCAGCGCCTTTTTCCAGATATTCCTTAACCTCTTTTGAAACCCGGGAAAATTTAATCAGCAAGCTCTGCCGTTCGCCCGGATTCAATACGCTGGCGCCTTGCAAAGTTGAGGTAAGCGTCATCAGATTTTCGCCGGCGGCATCCACCAGTTGTGACTGAAAATCGGCTTTGTCCATCAACTGTTTTTTAAGCTCACGTTGTGAAGCCGACCAGGCTTTCGGGAGATTTTCGGTAGCCAAAGCTTTAACCGTATTCTCAATGTTTATCTGGGACATCAAGTCCGCGCCATGTTTTTTGTGATTCCGCCACATCCAGAGAATAATATCACAACTGCAAAAACGCGTATTCCGAATAACTTCAAACAATGAATGGTCATCAACGACTTCGCAGAAAGCATTCAGGCAGCGTAACGGCAGTTCAAGCGCGTATCCGGCAAGATATTCCGTCGGAAAAATCATATCAGTCGCCCAACTCAGATTTTCCACATGCTTAAGATTTATTTCTCCCCACACTTCGAGCTCTTCCAGAACCAGATGTTCCAGAGTTGAAGGCCAGAACGGAGCTTTGTCTTTCAGCGGCAGAAACACTTTTCTGAGTAGTTCCACTGGTCCGCGGGCGGTAAGCATGGAAATTATTTCCGCCAGCAGCTTGCATTCTCTGACTGCGGCCGCCGGTTTCAGATTGCTGAAAAATTTCTCAAAATTCGCCGCTTCGGAAAGCACGATTCCGCGGGTGGTCTTTTCCGCTTCGGCACAAAGCAACAGATGCATCTCTTTGATACTGCGTCCGTCGCATGAACGTCTGCCTAAGCCATCTGCGGATGAATTAACCGCCCCGGCAGTTTCCCACCAGGTGTTGAATTCATCTGCCGCCATAATTGAAGGTACCAGCGTCGAACAAGCCATTTGTTTGAGCTCTTCATCGGTAATTGCCGACAACGTTTTGCGCTCAACAATACTCCGGTAGTCTGCGCTGGAAAATCCGCTTTTCTTATCAAATCCCGACAGTTTTAACGTTTCCGGGTCGGAAGTGAACATTTTAGCTTCGCTCAGAACCGTTGCCAGCGGAATGGCGAAAGATCCCATTCCGGAAACCGCGCTGATTCCGACGGACGCGGAAACGCCGTCAATGCTGGTAACTTTTCCCCAGCGGGCGGAACCGTAAAGATAAACCATAAGTCCATTTTTCAGTTTGAGCAGATTTTTATGCCGGAAAGCAATTTCTTTAAGCGCCACGGCATTATCCCGCAGCCCGAGCGCCCGGAAAAAACCGATTTTATCGAGATAAGGAGGCATCAGGCATTTTATTGATTCTGAGAGGATTTTTCTAAACACCGGGGTGTCGGCAATGCTGAGTTCAGCCAGTTCAATACAGAACGTGGCTCTGGCGGGAGTGATATTTTCAGCCCA
>JBAYVM010000494.1:0-2515 GCA_041674645.1 Victivallaceae bacterium
ATCTTTGAGCATGTCTTTCAATTCAACATCAGTTATTGCTAAATTGACGCCGCTTTTTTCTGCCAATAATGCCATTTTGGTATCTCCAGTTTTAAAAATTAAAAATATAATTTGAATATGATAATATGTATCAAGATTTAATTCAACTTAAAATAATAAATCCGGTCAGAATAGACCGGATTTATGATTATTGTTCCGGCCGCATCGTATTGACTAATCATTAAATGCGCCGGAATTTTTTATATGCAATAGGTTTTCAGCGGCGGGAAACCGTTGAATTCCACTGAACTGTAACTGCCGGAATAAGCGCCGGTGGAAAGCCAGTAAAATCTATCGCCAGCCGCCAAATTCAATGGCATTTCATACTGGTATTCCTCATAAATCGTATCTACGCTGTCACAAGTCGGACCGGCAATAATGACGTTTTCACAAATTCCGTTTTTGTTGGTGTAGATAGGGAATTTAATCGCTTCATTCAAGGTTTCCATCAAACCGTTGAACTTACCCACATCTGTAAATACCCAACGCTCAAGGGCAGTTCTGGATTTTCTGGCAATAAGCACTACCTCACTGACAATTACGCCGGAATCGGCTACCAGAGAACGTCCTGGTTCAATAATAATTTCCGGCATATTGTCGCCAAAGTCCTCTTCCAGATAACGAGTAATTTCGCTCGTGTAAGTTGGCAGGTCATTGGTTTTTTCCATATATCTTGCGGGGAAGCCACCGCCCATGTTGATGGATTTAAGCTGAATGCCTTCTTCGCTCACCCAGTCAAAAATATATTTAACTTTGGAAATAGCCGCATCCCAGGCGCTGATGTCGCGTTGTTGAGAGCCGACATGGAAAGAAATTCCGTATGGAGTCAGTCCAAGTTTTTGTGCCAATACGAGCAAATCGCAGGCCATGTCCGGCTGGCAGCCGAATTTTCTGGACAATGGCCAGTCGGCGGTCATCATGCCTTCAGCCAGAATTCTGACAAAAACATTGCTTTTCGGTGCAGTCTTGGCAATATTTCTCAAATCTGTCTCACTGTCAGTAACAAAAAATCTTACTCCGGCATCATAAAATTCCTTGATATGGTCCGGCTTTTTAATTGTGTTGCCGCAACTCAGGCGATCTGGAGTTACACCCAGAGAAAGAACTTTTCGCAATTCATACACTGACGCGACATCAAAGTGAGAGCCCAGTTTGAATAGCAATGAGATTATTTCCGGAGCCGGATTGGCTTTTACGGCATAATAAACCTTGGCTAAAGGAAGGTGTGTGCGTAACTGCTTGTATTTTTCTTCTATTATGTCCAGCAATACGACAGAAAATGGGGTTTCGCGATTTTCTGAAAAAGCGGAAATACGCGCCCAGTCAGAGTCAGAAAAGAAATCATTAATGTTTACTTTCAACTCACGCTCCAAAAATTATGGAATTTACTTATTAAAAAAAACCTGGTTATACCGCTTTCAATATTCGGAAGAACCAGAACTATATAATGTAAAAAACAATTATAATCATTATTTTAAATAAATAAAGGGCAAAAGATAAAAAAAAGCAAGCAATTGCAATTTATTTTAAAAAAGCATAGTAAAATTAAAAATTAAAAGTTCTTTGGCAGTAAACATGCGTTCTGCAATCAGCTCTCGCATTATTTACTTTTTAGCATATATTTTAATGCGGAAATATATGTCATCCAATGAGAGCGAACAATGAACCAAGAAAAGTTAAAAAAAATAACCCTCGTTATAATCGGCGTTGGCTGTGAAGTAAAAGCGATTTTTACTTTCGGTTCTGCAGGAGCAGGCGGAATGGGAGAAGTTATCTTGAATGTCGCGCTTGCAGCCGTTTGGGCCGCGTGGGGCGGAATATGCTTTGCTCTGGTCTGGACACCGATGGCAGCCGATAAATTTGTTGACCTTTTTTACTGGAAGCGGGAATATCTTAAGGCTCCGCCGGAAAAAATATCGCGGATAAAAGGCTTAATCAAACGGGAACAGTGCGATGAGGCTATTGCGGAAATTGAAGAACTGCTTAAACGGAAACCGTTTTTACCGGAACCATATCTGCTGTTGGTTGAAATTTATGAAAAAAACGTAGGCGGCAAGCAGAGAGCTTCGGAACTTATTGAAGCATACTTCAGGCATTCTGAAATCCGCGAGGCCCCGGAAAATGTAGAAATGTTAATGCTTTACGCTGACATTTGTCGTGAACAAAATCGCAACGCGGACGCAATTTTTCTCTTGCAACATGAATTGAACAAAAGATATTACTCTGTCCCGGAAAAAAATCTTCTTCACAACCGCCTTGACGCAATTCTGTAAATGGCAATATCACCCACGTTTAGATTAATGCCGATTAGAAGTTTTTTGCGACAAAGCTTACTGCATTTTTGAAAAACGGAACGCCTTCGCCTTCTTTTGCCAGCTGACCATTCAATTTGTCTGTCGTCCAGGATGGAGAGTTGAACGGGGATAGAAATGCTTCAGGATGCGGCATGAGCCCGAACAACCGCCCGGTTTCGTCA
>JBAYVM010000495.1:0-2502 GCA_041674645.1 Victivallaceae bacterium
CGGTAGCGTGGCGGAGTCCAGCGACGGTGTCCACAAAAAACGTTGTTCAAAATTGAGCTGGGTCGGATTTTCCGGTTTGACGTTAAAGAATTTCAGTTTGGCGGCGGTCAAACTGCTGAAATGGCTGTAATTTCCGGCGAAACGGCTGTTGGATGAAATCGTTTGCCAGATGACGGCGAAAAACAGACAGACAACAATTATCCCGGCGAAACGTTTTTTCAGGTTGTTGAAATGCAAAAAACTCAGCGCGATAAGTGTCGGCCAGACGGCGAGGATTACCGGTGAGAGAATAAACGCATGAGCCCGGTTATAGGGAATCAGCACGGCGGACAGCGCCATTGCGACGTAAACCGTTATGAACAGATGGCGGCGGTTGGCGGAAACTTCGCCTTTCGCGGCCAGACGCAGAATTTCCAGCACGCCCCAAAGTCCGATGCATAGTTGTGGCGCATCCCAGAACGCCGTGGCACAAAAAATCGCCAGTCCGGTCAGCGACAGACCGGCAATAGTTTTCCGGTTGGCGGAGAATTGCGCGAAGGCGAACGCGGCGACCAGAAACGGGAGTCCGAATTCGCCTTTCAGCAAATCCTGCCCGGTATATCTGGCGACAGCCGCCGGAGCGACGGCATAAAGCGCCGCGCCGAAAATTGCCAGCGGCCACGGGCATCCGGCGAAAATCAGCCACAGAAAAATAAATCCCGGAATAAAACAGACCCAGAAACGCAGCAGGGAACGCATTTGCGCGGTGTCGGCTGGATTGTTTTCGCAGGCGGAATTTTTTGGATCAATCGCCGGAGTGTTGAGCAGCAGGCGTTTGGTTCTGATTCCCCAGCCGAGATAATATTCCAGGCCGAGCGACATTTGTTCCGCCACCGTATATTCGTTCATGCCGACCAGCCCCGAATCTACACCGGCAATACTCTTGCCGTCCGCGACCGCATTCACGTAAGAATACATCATCGCGCTTTCCACCTGAAACGGGGCAAAATCATTGCCGGTCAGGATTTTTTCCCGGCTGACTTCCCGTTCGCAAATGGCGGAACGGATGAAGAATGCGAAGAGAACGCAGAGCGCGAACAAAACGCTGTTGCGGATAATTGTTTTACGACTGGTTTGGTCGGAAGAGAAAATCATTTGAACTCTTTCCTGAGATTGGACGGCTGAATTCCCATGTCTTCCCGGTATTTGGCTACGGTGCGCCGCGCCACGTTCAATCCGTCTTTTTTCAACAAGGTCGACAGTTTGTTGTCGGAAAGCGGCTTGGCGGCATCTTCGCCCAGAATCAGGTCACGCAATTTTTCTTTAATGCTGCGGGAGGACAATTCTTCGCCGTCATCGGTCTGGTAGCCGCCGCTGAAAAAATATTTGAATTCAAACAGCCCGTACGGCGTTTGCAGATGTTTATTGGCGATAGCGCGGCTGATGGTGGTTTCGTGCAAACCGAGTTTGTCGGCGACTTGAAGCATGGTCAGCGGGCGCATATATTCAATGCCTTTTGCCAGGAAGTCATGTTGCGAGTCGATAATGACTTGAGCAATGCGTTTAATCGTTGACTGACGCTGCTCAAGGCTTTTCATTAACAATTTTGCGGCGACGAGTTTTTCCCGGATATAGGATTTGGTTTCCGGCGGCGTCAACGGATCTTCAAGCAAATCCAGGTAAGTTTTGGAAATTCTCAATCTGGGCATATATGAGTCGTTGGACTGAATCACAAATTCTTCGCCGTCATTCTGTTTTTCAATGCTTAATTCCGGGATGACAAAAACCGGTTGTGATGGCGCCAGCGCCGAGCCGGGAAATGGATTTAACGTTTTTATTTGCGCAATCAGCAAATTCAGGTCATTAATTGAGAGATTGAGTTTTTTGGCTATCTGTGGCAGGTGGTTTTTGCCGATTTCCTCCAGATGTTTGTCAATCAGTTTGTACAGGTTGCCGTTTTTTATTTCTTTGCGCTCCAGTTGCAGCAACAGACATTCCCGCAAATCCCGGGCGCCAATTCCCGCCGGTTCGAATGATTGCACCAGTTGTAAGGCTTTTTCCACGTTGTTCATGGAGGCGTTTGAGGCCATTGCAATGTCTGCTGTATGAGTTCGCAGATAACCGCTTTCATCAATGCTGCCAATGATAATTTCGGCAATTTTCGCGGTTTTGTCATCAATGTTTGTCAGGCGCAACTGTTCCAGCAGCTGTTCCTGCAACGATGGCTGTTCAACGAGTGAACTGAACATGAATTCGCGTTTTTCAGCGTCTTCGGAGGTGTAATATTCCCGGCTGTGTCCTGGCGGGAGGCTGTCATGCCAGGAGTCAGCGAGTTTCAGTATGTCGGAAATATCCGCGTCATCGTTATCGTGTTTGGTATCCATCGGGTCTTCCGCTGAGGCAACAGTGCCCATCGGATCGCCGGCCAATTCTTCAAGCGGGTTTTTCTCCTGCTCAATAATCGGATTGCGTTCGAGCTCGAAATTGAGTTTTTCCTGAAGTTCCAGCAATGGAGCCTGCAAC